>JAAYQY010000041.1 GCA_012519125.1 Spirochaetales bacterium | reverse complement strand
GGCAGCAATGCTGATCCAGGTCTTTTCTGCACTTCCATGCTCCCTGAGCTGATCGTACAGCGTTGCCAGAATCTGAGGCTTGACGGCAATGAGCAGGCAATCGGACCTCTTCATCAACTCTTTAAGGCTTGCAACAGCTGTTCTTTTGCCTTGTTTCTCTAGGCTGCGTGCCTTCTCCACATCGCTGTCATAGAGCAGAACCGAATCTTGCAGGCTTTGTGCGATGGCACTTCCCATAGCTCCACATCCGATGATTCCCAGTGTTTTCACCTTTGCTCCTCCCAATTCAAGTGATGCAGCGACCCCTGACCCATTAGGCCGGGAAAGTCGGTTTGCCTGAGGTATTCGTAGGCGGCTATCGCCACACTGTTGGAAAGGTTCAGGCTCCTGGCTTGGCCACGCATGGGTATGCGTACGCATCTCTGTCTCTGTTGTACCAGAATATGCTCGTCTATCCCAGCACTCTCCCTGCCAAATATGAGAAAGGTCTCAGGCGGAAAGCTTACCTCGGCATACGTTCGTTCAGCCTTGGTAGTGAAAAAGAAGAGGTTTTTGTCTGTGTGGGTTGCAAGAAATTCGTCGATGCTTGCATGCTCAACAATGGTGAGCAGGTGCCAGTAATCAAGTCCTGCGCGTTTCAACTGTTTTTCCTCAAGGCTGAAGCCCAAAGGATGCACCAGATGCAAGGTGGCCCCGATGGCGGCACAGGTTCGGGCAATATTGCCCGTATTCTGGGGTATTTCCGGCTCAAAGAGCACTATGTGCAGATCCATGACACAAATCTACCATTTGGGAGGAATCAACACAAGGTACCCCACTTGCGCAAGGATGGTGAACCAACCTTGTAAAGGATCCCATGTTGCTTTAGACTTGCTTCAGTTTGGAGGTGGGTATGGTTGCAGAAAGCATCAAAGCATTGGTCCTCGGTATCGTTCAGGGTATCACGGAGTGGCTTCCCATCAGCTCGACAGGGCATCTGCTGCTGCTCGATTCGCTGCTCAAGCTCTCTCTCAGCTCTGAGGCGAAAGAGCTGTTCTTGGTCATCATCCAGCTTGCATCCATTCTCGCAGTAGTAATCCTTTACTTCTCCACGCTCAATCCCTTTGCCCCCTCGAAAGACAAGGAAGCGAAGAAGTCCACATACATCCTCTGGGCAAAAGTATTGGTTGCAACACTGCCAGCAGGAGTGGTGGGGGTGCTCATCGATGATTTCATGGACAGCCATCTCTATCGTTGGGAAGTGGTGGCTCTCGCTTTGTTCGGCTATGGCGTGCTCTACATCTTTTTGGAGAAGGGAAGGTGGGGAACACAAGAGAAGAGGGTAAAACGGCTTGAGGATATCTCGTATCGTGATGCCTTGAAGCTGGGCCTGTTCCAAATGCTCGCCCTCGTTCCGGGAACCAGCAGAAGTGGTTCGACCATTCTGGGAGGCATCATCATCGGCATCGAGCGGTCGGTGGTTGCCCAATTCTCGTTCTTCATGGCCATACCGGTTATGGCAGGAGCTTCGCTGCTCAAACTCATCAAGCTGGGCTTTTCCTATACCAATGCCGAGTATTATCTCCTCGCTATGGGCTTCGTCAGCAGTTTCATCGTCTCCTTTTTCTGCATCAAGGCCCTCATCGCCTATGTTCGCAAGCATGATTTCTCGGTCTTCGGTTTCTACCGGGTAGCTCTGGCTGTTGTCGTTGTCATCTACTTTTTGGGCGTAGGTATCTGATATGGCACTGTTATTGATCATCTACCTTGCGTTCATCAGCCTCGGACTGCCTGATGGGGTGCTGGGCAGCATCTGGCCGGTCATGCGCACTTCGCTGGATCTTCCTTTGTACGCTGCAGGTCTCGTTGGAGCCATTGGTTCGATAGGGACGGTTATCTCAGCACTGTCCAGTTACCGTCTGACCCGCCGCTTTGGAACGGGTAAGGTGACGCTTGTCAGCGTTCTTTTGACGGCTTTGGCGTTGTTGGGGTTCTCTGTTTCCTCCTCACTTTTTGCTCTGATGCTTTGCTCCATCCCCCTTGGCCTGGGTGCAGGATCGGTCGATTCCGCCCTGAACAACTATGTGGCCTTGCACTACAAAGCCCGACATATGAACTGGCTTCACTCCTTCTGGGGTTTGGGAGCCAGCAGCGGACCGGCTGTCATGGGCCTGGTGCTCTCACTCGATCTCAGCTACCGGATGGGCTACAGGATTCTGGGTGGCATGCAGTTGGTGCTGGTCCTCGCCCTCTTTCTCAGTCTCTCCCTGTGGCAGGATGGAAAATCCCGCACGGAAGGGGAGACGGAGGTGACGACATTTCCCCCCGTGCATCCGAGAAAGGGAGCGCTTCCCTTTGCCTTGCTCGGATTCTTCCTCTATTGTGCTTTGGAAATATCAACAGGCATGTGGGCGGTCAGTTACCTTGTTGAAGTGAAGGG
>JAAYQY010000040.1 GCA_012519125.1 Spirochaetales bacterium | reverse complement strand
TCTTCTGCTCAAGTCGACTGCACCTCCGATGGAAGTGGCCTCGTTTCTGTTGCAGTTGAGCCAAGAGAATGACCATGCATCAATTCTCCGTTCGGCACTTGGGGAGTTTTCCCGTCTCAATGCTGCCATGGAAACCCCTTCCTCTGCATTCATGGAACGGTTGATAGCTATCCTTGAAGAGCATCTGGGAAATCCAAACCTTTCACTCAAATGGATTGCTCAGAATCACTTGTTCATGAATGTTGATTATGCAAGCAGAAAAATTTTGCGTGAATCGGGAAAGAAGTTTTCCACACTCCTTGCTGAGTTGAGAGTACAACGTGCCAAGGAGCTTTTGTTGGAGGCAGGGGATCCAAAAATGCAGACCATTGCAGAGCAAGTGGGATGCGGGAACAATCCCCAGTACTTCAGCCAACTCTTTAAGAAAGTGACCGGTCAGACCCCATCGGCTTTTGTGAAACAGATGCGTTCGTAGGGATGATTTGGATATTGGGGAAAACAATTGTTGGAATGGGTTCTGCCCTCCAATAGAAAGGAAAACCAGAAGCAGGATTGCTGTGCAATTCACTCTTTCTGTTGCGTTCTTGTTGCTCTTGGACGTACACTCATTGCAGATCTTGGAGGATGTATGGATCGGAAGACCTATCACAGCAGTGTTCAATTGTTGGTGCTTGCAGCGTTCTTGGCTTTGGTGGTGGTGCGATTCTCGCTCTTCGCCTCTCTCTTGGGAAAACTCTGGGTGCTTACGAAGCCGTTGTTGCTCGGCCTTGTCGTTGCGTATCTTGTCGATCTGCCCGCAAAGCGGATGGAACGGAAGTTCCGCTTCCGTCATGCCAGGCCGGTTGCCGTCCTCTTGAGTCTGGTCTTCTTCCTTCTGATCATCACCTTGGTGCTGGTTCTGCTCATCCCTCAGCTTGGCTTGGCTCTGAAGCAGTTCAGCACCAACCTCCCGGTCCTCTACCAACAGAGTGTGGATGCTATTGAGGATTTCATGCAGGGTAGGGAAGAACTTGCTTCCGGTTTTCTGGTGGTGGAGCAGTATTTTGACCAAGTGGTTGGCCAGATCAAGGACTCCTCCCCCAAGGTTGCCGACTACTTGCTCTCCTTGTTGGGAGGAGCCGTCAGCGGGGTAGCAACTGCCCTCATAGCCTTCATTTTCAGTCTCTACCTGCTGTTCGGCAAAAAGCGCCTCATCGCGCAGGTTTCTTACCTCTATGATCGCTTTATGCCCTCATCGTGGAAAGGGCGTATCATGGCGGTGCTGAAAGTGGCAAACACTACCTTCGGCAAGTTTTTTGCCGGCCAGTTCTTGGAGGCCATCATTCTGGGGGTGCTCTGTACCCTGGGTCTTATGATATTCCGCTTCCCGTATGCACTGACCATCGGATCGGTGGTCGGCATGACTGCCTTGATTCCCCTGGTGGGTGCTTATCTCGGAGGAGCGGTTGGATTTGTGCTCCTTTTCAGTCAGGGATTGCGTCTGGCCCTCCTGTTCCTGCTCTTTCTGGTCATCCTTCAGCAGCTTGAGGGAAACCTCATCTACCCCAGGGTGGTGGGAACCTCAGTAGGGCTTCCCGGAGTCTGGGTGTTTGCCTCAGTGCTGGTGGGTGCAGGGCTCTTTGGTATTCCCGGAGTGCTCTTCGGTGTCCCTCTTGCCGCCACGGTCTATCACCTCCTGAAAGAGGAACGGGCTGCCAAAGGCTCTTGAAGCTCCTGCGTTTTTCTGGTTCCATGACATCCAATACCTAAATGCCTAGCAAAATTGTATTCTTACAAAGCTGTGCTAAACTCTAAGGTAGACAAGGAGAAGGATGTGTATGGAAACGCTTTTGCCTCATGAGTTCCCCCGTCCCGATTTTCGCCGTTCACCGTTTCAACTGCTCAACGGAACCTATCAGTTCGCCTTCGATGACAAG
>JAAYQY010000039.1 GCA_012519125.1 Spirochaetales bacterium | reverse complement strand
GGGAAATCTTGCCTTCGGGGGACAAATCGACCCCAAGTCGCTACGCATCGCACCGACGATCATCACCGAACCCAAACTCGATTCTCCCCTGATGACAGAAGAGATTTTCGGCCCCATCCTCCCCTTGGTCTGTTACGACTCCTTCGAGCAAGCCCTCGCCTTCATAGCAAGTCGGGAGCATCCTCTTGCACTCTACCTTTTCAGCAACAACAAGGAGCATCAAGACCAGGTGGTGCAATCGCTCTTGTACGGTGGCGGATGCATCAACGATGTGGTCATGCACCTCTCCAATTCACATCTTCCTTTTGGGGGAGTAGGTCAGAGCGGTATCGGTTCCTACCACGCCAAAGAGGGATTCTTGACCTTCAGCCACACCAAGAGCATTTTGCACAGCTCTCTCTTTCTGGATATCAAGCTGCGATATGCACCGTTCAGGGGAAAACTTGCCCTGATCAGGCGCTTGTTCCCATCATAGGAGGTCTCATGGTGAAGAAATGGATTGTATGTATCCTGGTTTTGCTTTTCAGCATCTCGCTGCTTGCAGCCTTTGACCTAAGTGAAGCCGATGCTCTGTACGACCGAGACGAATTTGTCCAAACGAAAATCGCTTTGGAAGCAGAACGGGTGAAGGCAACCACCAACAAAGAGGAAGCGGAAGTCCTTTGGAGGCTTGCCCGGGTGATGGTCTCGCTCGGTGATGACCTGGACGAAAGTGACAAGGACGGAAAATACCGTCTCTACGAGGAGGGTGAAGCGTACGCGCTGCTGTCCTTGGAGAAGGCACCTTCAGCCATGGCGTATCTGTGGAAATCCTCAAATTCTGGAAGGTGGGGACAGACCAAGGGACCTTTGAATGCGCTTGGCAAAGCAAAGGGAATGCTCACCGATCTGACTGAAGTGGTGAACACCTTCAATACCCTTGACTCGAGTGAAACCTGGTACGTGCTTTCCAGCCTCTATGACGAGTTGCCGGGTGGTATGATCTCCTTCGGAAACAAGGAGTGGGCAGTCAGCTACATGCGCATGGCCATCGATACCATTCCTACCCACCAACTCTATCCAGGCCACTACAAGAAGTTTGCTGAAGAACTCTATGCCCGCAACTGGAGTGCTTCGAAGCGAGCCAAAGAGCTGAAAAAAATGCAATCTGATTGGCAGAAAGCATCCACTAATCTCGAACGCTATCGCTACTACGAAGGCAAGGACGGGGGAAGCACCAAACCCTTCTACTCGTCTGTCCCCCTCACCGGAATGAGCGATCGGCAAGAGGCAGTGATGGTACTCTCCTACATCTTGGAGAAATACAAGGTATTCAGGCCCATCAAGGCCTCCGATATCGAGGAGATCAGCGAGATCGAGGCGCTGCGCAGCTCTTGGGTCTAAAGCTGAAGAGAGGGAAGGCAATTGCCTTCCCTCGATTCATCTCAGTGCTTGAAAGGGTTTTCCCCATCGTAGAGTTGCTCTTCCTTTTGGTTGAAGGCAATATCCTCAATACCCAAATAGGTGAAGAGTGAGAACAAGACCTTCCCCGCATGGCCATACGCTATGGCTGCATGGTGCGGGTATGCTTTCTTCAGCAACACATACCGATAGAAGCGAGCCATACCCTCGATACCGATGATTCCAATGCTGCCAAAGCTGTTGGTAGGCACATCGAGCACCTCCCCTTCGGCAACATAGGCTTTCAGCTGACCGCGGGAGTTTGACTGCAGCCGATACATGGTGATCGGGCCACTGATCAAATCCCCTTCCAAGGTACCGCGGGTGATATCCGGCTCTTTTGCATCCGGTTCAAGACCGCGCTTCATGATCAATTGATACCCCATGTGAGGATTGCGCAGAAGGGAACAGGATGTGTTGCCACAGTGGAATCCCATGAACAGGTCATCATTGCGGTAGGGACGCTTGGTACGGATATGCTGTTCATAAACCGGTGCGGGCACCGTGTTGTTGATATCCAGGAGCGTAACCGGATGATCGGTTACACACAGCCCCAGATACTCACTGAGGGCTCCATAGATGTCCACCTCACAACTCACCGGAATTCCCCTTGAGGTCAAACGGCTGTTCACATAGCAAGGAACAAACTTGAATTCGGTCTGGAAGGCCGGCCAGCACTTGCTGGCAAACGCAACATAGGAGCGATCACCCTTGTGCGCTTCAGCCCAATCGAGCAAGGTCAGCTCATATTGGGCAAGTCTGGGAAGGATTCCCTCATAGGGACTGGAACCGATTTCCTTCGACATTTCCTCAACCAAATGAGGAATCCGCTCGTCGTCAGCATGTTTGTTGTAGGCAACCAACAGATCAAGTTCACTGTTCTCCTCAATCTCCACCCCAAGGTCAAAAAGCCCTTGGAT
>JAAYQY010000456.1 GCA_012519125.1 Spirochaetales bacterium | reverse complement strand
TGGACAAGGAGGATGTGAAGCTCATCTTCCTCTTGGTAGGGCCGCAAAGCAGTGCAAGCTTCCACCTGAAAATCCTCAGTCGCCTCGCACGCCTCCTGCACCAGAAGAAACTGCGTGAAGAGCTCTTTGCGTCACCCACCAGTGAGGAGTTCCTGGACCGTATCATCGACAAGGAGCAGTAGATGAACAGCAGAAGAACCTGGGCCCTCATCCGATTCGGTTTGACCACCCTCTTTCTTTTCGTTGTCTGGATCCTCTTCAGCGCAGATGCAGGGTTTTTCTCCCTGCTCTTCGGATTTTTCATTTCGCTGCTTTCCGCGTCCCTCACCTACCACATCTTCCTGCCTGAGCATGAGGCGAATCTTCGCTTCTTCATTCCCAGACCATTCTCCCTCATCCGCTTCTTCATCCTGATGGTGGCAGCCCTCTATGCATCCAGTTTCCAAGTGGTCAAAGCTGTGATAACGGGCAACACCAATCCCCGCATCGTTCACTTTCGCACCCGCCTTCGCTCCGATCTTGCTCGTACCATTCTCGCAAACGCTATTACGTTCACCCCGGGAACCATGACACTCGACCTCAACGACGACCATCTCACCGTCCACTGGCTCTTGTGTTCCACTACCCATGCCAAGGCAGCTGGGGAGGCGATCAAGACCCGACTGGAGCATGCACTGGGGAGGACTTGGCTATGAGTGAACTGATTCTTCAGGCAATGCTCTATACCCTCACCTTCTTTGCAGTCGTCACCCTGATCAGGTTGTTGATCGGACCGACAGCAAGCGACCGGCTGGTCGCCCTGAACGTTCTGGCGGCAGTCTCCCTTGCCTTATTGATTCTTTGGGGAGTGAGCACGAAGCGAACGCTCTATCTTGATGTGGCCTTGGTCTACGACATTTTCGGTTTCTTGGGTTTTCTGGCTATCACCCGGTTCCTGAAAAAAGACAAGGAGGAGTCATGATGATTGTACGTGAGATACTCGCCCTGCTTGCCTTTGTCATCGGGACAGCCTTCGGCTTGGTCGGAATGGTCGGGCTCTTTCGCTTCAAAGACCCGTACAGCCGCCTGCATGCAGGCTCGCTGTGCGGTACGACGGCAGTCTTTTCCTACCTCATTGCTCTGCTCTTGCTCTCCCCCTCGGTTGCAAGCACGCTGAGGATGATCATTCTCATTGTCTTCTTCCTGATCAGCGCTCCTACCGGATCCTCAATCGTCGCTCGCTTCATCTGGGAGTCGGAGGATGCCGAGCGGCAACGTTCATCCATGAATCGGGAGGACAAAAGCTTATGAACATCCTCCTTCTGAGTCTCATCCTTGCCTTGGGCATCTACGCACTCCTTGCAAAAGATCTGTTGCATTCGGTCATTGCACTCTCTGCAATCAGCATGCTCAGCGCCCTGCTGTTCACCATCCTCAGGGCACCTGACGTGGCCATCACCGAAGCGGCGGTTGGAGCAGGGGTATCCACCGTCATCTTCGTATGGGCGATACGCCATACCCAGCGCCGGGACAAGGAGGAGTCATGAAGAAGCTCGAACTGATCAAGATTGTGATTACCGTGCTGCTCTGCTCCCTTCTGGTGGTTCCCATCATCCTCAGCAACCACAGCTGGCCCACCCATGCCCGTGATTACCTATTCGATAACGCACGTTCCGATACCGGGGCCACCAATACCGTCAGCGCCATCTACCTTGGCTACCGTGCAATGGACACCCTGGGAGAAACACTGGTGCTGTTGGTTTCGGTTACCGGCACCATGGCCATCCTGGTGAAGCTGGGCAAGGAGCAAACCGATGAAGAGACAACCAGCTTCTCCTTGGCTCCGGAAAAAAGGCCTACCAACCGTCTAAGAACCCACCTCTTGGAAACGGTTGCTTCCAAGTTGGGCCCCATCGTCCTGCTCTTTGGCTTCTATGTG
>JAAYQY010000455.1 GCA_012519125.1 Spirochaetales bacterium | reverse complement strand
TCGTGAAGGATTATGCAGACAATCTTCGCAAACTTGCAGCAGAGAAGGGTGTTGAACTGAACCTTCAGGATGCTCAGGGCGACGTTGCCCGTCAGCTCGACCAGCTGAACACCCTGATCACCCAGGGATACAAGTACTTCGTGATCATCCCCCAGGATACCAGCGCTACTGAGCAGATGGCTCAGCAGATCAAGGCAGCCGGTGGTGGTGCTTCCTTCTCCAACATCCAGCCCTCCGTCGAGGCACTGAAGGTCGGAAAGGATTTCTATCTCGCTTCTTCTCCCGAATTGGTTGCTGGTCAGTACCAGGCTCAGATCATCGACGAATACTTCACCAAGTATCCTGCCAAGGCTCCCAACAAGGTCCTGAACATTCTGTACCTCCAGGGTCAGCTTGGTCACCCCGCTCAGATCAGCCGTGAAGCCGGCCTCATCGATACCCTCAAGAGCCTCGGCTATACCGTGAATTTCATTGCCCGTGATACTGCTGACTGGTCACCGGACAAGGCCCAAGAGAAGATGGACACCTGGCTTGCAGCTCACAGTGGCAAGTTCAACCTGGTCGTTGCTCAGAACGACGGCATGGCACTCGGTGCTGTTGAGTCTCTGATCACCAACGGTCTGGTCGACAACGATCCTTCCGATGGCACCATCCTGACCTTCCCGGTCATCGGTATCGATGCCACCGCTGATGCTCTCAACTCCATGGATCAGAACAAGCTCTATGCAACCGTTCTGCAGGACTCTGTCGGTCAGAGCAGCACCGCTTTCGAGCTGGCATACGAAATGGCTACCAAGGGCACTGCCACCGGCATGACCGCTTGGGGTATTGCACCGGCCAAGGAAGTGATCAGCGAAGCACCCGCCAACGATGCAGCAGTCATCGGTCAGTGTTACCTGGTTCCCTTCAAGCCTGTTACCAAGGCCAATTACAAAGACCTGATGTAAGGAAAACTCGTTGATGTGTCTCCTGCTCTGGCAGGAGACACTTCATGAATGCCGTCTTGCTATGTGCTGCGGGAAAACAGAAGAGGAAGAGTTATGAGTGCAACATATGCCCTGGAGATGGAATCGATCACCAAGGTATTCCCCGGAGTTCGGGCCCTGGATGATGTCACCCTACGGGTAAAACCTGGAACGGTGCATGCCTTGATGGGTGAGAATGGGGCTGGCAAGTCGACGTTGATGAAGTGTTTGTTCGGCATTTACAAGGAAGATGGTGGGACCATCAAGCTCAATGGGGAAGTCTGTCACTTCAAGGACTCCCATGATGCGCTCAAGCGGGGCGTATCCATGATTCACCAGGAGCTCTCCAATGTTCCTGAACGGTCGGTAGCGCAGAATCTGTATCTGGGCCGTGAACCGCTGAAAAGCTTCGGTATCATAGACCACAAGAAGATGAACGAAGATACCGCAGACCTACTGAAGCGACTTGAGATAGACATCAAGCCGGAACGCAGGATCGGGTCGCTTTCCATCTCCATGCAGCAGACCTGCGAGATAGCCAAGGCGGTCTCCTACAACTCCAAGGTAGTGGTCATGGACGAACCTACCAGCTCGCTTACCGACAACGAGGTTGCCCACCTGTTCAAGATCATCCGCCAACTGCGTGAACAGAATGTGGCGATCGTCTATATCTCCCACAAGATGGAGGAGATTTTCGCCATTGCCGATGAGGTGAGCGTCATGCGTGACGGCAAAATGATCGGCACCTACCAGACCGAGGAGCTTACCAACGACAAGCTGATTTCCCTGATGGTAGGCCGTGATGCAAACCTTCGGTTTCCCACGGTTTCCAGCACGATCGGAGATGTGCTTCTGAAGGTTGAGAATCTTTGCTCCCCGAATCCCCGTTCCTTCCAGGATGTCTCATTCGAATTGCGTCGGGGTGAGATCCTCGGTATCGGCGGTCTTGTCGGTGCCCAGCGAACCGAGTTGATGGAGGCCATCTTCGGGGTGCGTGCCACCAGTTCCGGCAAGATTTCGCTCAAGGGAGAAGAGATCTCCTCCATGAGCCCGAGAAAGGCAATTGAACATGGGATGGGCATGATTACCGAGGATAGGAGAGGGAGCGGGATCTTTCCGTTGATGAACATCTCCTCCAATACCAGCATTGCAAGTCTTCGGGAGTACCTGTCAAAGTTGGGGCTTCTCAAGCACAAGGAGTTGAAACAAGCTTCGGTTCGCTACAATGAAGCACTGCGGACAAAGACCCCGACGATGGAGACACTGATTCAGAATTTGTCGGGAGGGAATCAGCAGAAGGTCATCATCAGCCGCTGGCTGATGACACTGCCGGACATCCTGATCATGGATGAACCGACCAGAGGCATCGATGTGGGTGCCAAGTTTGAGATCTATCAGATCATGAGCCAGCTGGCCCAGCAGGGGAAGGCCATCATTATGGTCTCCTCGGAGATGCCTGAGTTGATCGGCATGTCCCACCGGGTCATGGTTCTTTGTTCCGGGCGTTGTACCGGTATCCTGGACAAGAGTGAGTGCTCCCAGGAGAATATCATGCGTCTTGCCACCAAGTTCATGTAAGGAAAAGAGGGAGAATCGGAATAATCATGGAAACCAAGAAACTGCTTAGCGATGGCAAACGTATTGCCAGCCAATATACGACCTGGGTAACCTTCGTGGGATTGCTTCTGCTCCTTTCGATCCTGACAAAGGGCAATGCCCTCAAGTGGAACAGCATTCGCAATCTGCTCATTGCCGAATCGGTACGCTCCTTTGCTGCCCTCGGGGTGGGTATGATCATCATCACCAAGGGCATCGACCTCTCCATCGGGTATGTTGTCTGTCTGACTGCCAGTGTTGCGGCCTCCTTTGCACAGAATCCTGACTACTCTTCTGCCATCTATGCAGGCCAGAGTTTTCCGCTCTTTGTTCCGATAATAGCGGCAGTGGCAGCAGGTGGCCTTTTCGGTCTTTTCAACGGATATCTGATCGCCTACGGCAAGCTCCCTCCCTTCATCGCCACCCTCGGTTCAATGTCCATTGCCAAGGGTTTGCAGCTGATTTACACCAAGGCAGCCGTTGTAGGCTCGCTGAATCAGAATTTCAAGAACATCAGCCAGGGCAGTGTCGGTCCGGTCCCCAATCTGATCATCTATGTCATCATCGCTGCGTTCATCGTCTGGGTTTTCCTTCGTCATACCCGCCAAGGCACCCACTTCTACGCCATTGGTGGCAACTCCCAGGCTGCACGGGTTTCGGGTATCAATGTTGAACGTGATTTGATGATGGTTTACTTCTATGCCGGTTTGCTTTATGGTATTGCAGGAACCTTGCTTGCCAGCCGGTTGGGACTCGCCAACTCCCTGACAGCCAACGGCATGGAACTTGATGCCATTGCTGCAGTCACTGTCGGTGGTGTTTCACAAAGCGGTGGTGTCGGTACCGTAGGTGGCATGATGGTCGGTGTATTCACCATGGGTCTGATCAACTACGGAATGTCCTTCTTGGGTGTAGACAGCTACTACCAACAGCTGGTCAAAGGCTTTATCATCATCGTAGCGGTATACTTCGATATGAAAAAGTATGCCCG
>JAAYQY010000454.1 GCA_012519125.1 Spirochaetales bacterium | reverse complement strand
GATCACCCCAGACCTGTTTCAGATCGCCAACGGCGGTGATGTGGTCCCAGTGAGAGTGGGTAAGGAGGATAGCGACGGGTGTGACGTTTCTCTGATTGAGATGGCGGATGATGATCTGTGCATCGTTGCCCGGATCGATGATCCAGGCAGATGAAGTCTCTTCATTGCCCAAGAGATAACAGTTCGTCTGATAGGGTCCCACCACAAGTCGTTCGACAAACATCCCTTACTCCTTGTTTGAATAGCTGATTGCGGCAGTTCTGCCCTTGATGTCCACACCATTGAGTTTGGCGATGGCCTTCTCACAGTTCTCCTCGCTCATGCTGATGAAGGAGTACTTGTCATGGATGCGGATGCTGTAGATGTCCTCACGGGTAATCTCCAGTTCAGTCTGCAACAGCTGGCTCAACTCTTTGGCATAGAGGCGCTTCATCTTGCCGATGTTCAGGTAGAGGGTCCGGGCTCCTTCAGGAAGGGGCTTCTCCTCACGTACCTTTGGCTGGGTCTTTTCCGCTGAGGCTTCTTTTGCCACTTCACGCTTGGGATTCTCCCGCTTCTCCCGCTGTTGTCTCGGTGCCGGGGTGCGTCTTGGGCTGTTGGCCTGCAGGACCTCGCGGAGGAGGTAGGCCATAAAATAGCCGCGAAGGGTGAACGGCACCTGCTTTTTGATCAGCTTCTTGAGTCTCTCCAGTTCATCTGGATTGGGGTCGGCTTTCGTTTTTCCAGCCAAGAGCTGGATGGTTCCTGCCAACAGGTCGTCTTCGTTCGGGGTGCTCTTGTTGTCATTGTCCATGAGCATGTCTCCTTGATGGTGATATGCCGCTTCTCTGTGCCAGCTGAAGCAGCTGATTGTTTCCTAGGAAAAGGAGCGGGGCCCTGACGTTGTTGCCGGCCGCGGCAACACCATGCAGAAGCGTCTCCGTTTCCCTGACTTTCTGCAAGAAACACGCAAAAAGGCAGGGCACGTGGATACCGTAAGACGGTCACACCTGATTGGGAGGATGCGCATGCTGGCACATGCACTGGATCTCCTCCGTCCCTGTCCAAGGGAAGGAATATGTTTACATTTAGCTGAACGTTCCCATCCCAGGGCAGTTTGTAGTCAGAATACCCAACCTCTTCCTCTCTTGTCAAGGAACGATAGGGGAAGCTAACCCAATGCTTTACGTTCTCTTTGCCTCTCAGTCCCTCCCTATGCTACTATGGTCAGCATGGGAACCCTGCACGCAGACATCCAACAAAAACAGAAAGAGATCGAGCAGCATCAAGGAGATTTGTTCAGCTTGTATGCTGATCTCGGTCGCAGTGTTGCCCTGATCGAACAGATAGCCAGCATTGGCTTTGCAACCGGAACGTACGAAGCTTTGTGTGAGCAGATGGCGCTGTATGAAGCGGCCAAGCATGAGCATGACCAACTTTCGCTCTACATTCAGCAAATAGAGGATCGCAGCAGGGCCATCAAGGAAATTGAGGCAGATATCCGCTGCCTGCACAAACCCTACAAGCAACTCTGTGCACAGATAGGAGCCATTGCCTACGAGGCCTACGGCTCGCAAATATTGGCCGACCACCTGCTGCAGGTGCTCAGTCCCTTTTTTGAGGACCATCACAAGCGAACCCGCATCTTGGAGGAGCGGATGGAGAAGAGCAGGGGAACTTTGCTGGGAAAGCTGATCCAAGTACAGCTTGAGCATAGCCGCAGGAGTTTGCTCCCCATTCTGGCAAAAGCCGGCTCAACGTTGGTTGAACTCGGATTGGATGCTGACCTTCCCCTTTCGCGCTCCTCTCACCTCACCGATGAACTTGCCTCGTTGGCACTGCGCAAAGAGGAGCTGAAAGCAGAACTTGAGCTTCACCAGAGTGCCATGGCAAAGTTGCAGTCAGAGGAACTCTCCAGCCCCAAGGCTCGGTTGGAACAGCGTCTCCAGGCCATGAAAGCGGCACAGAAGGCGTGCGACAAGGCTGCCATGGCTTATGGCAAGGAGCTGTACGAAACCCTTCCTGAAGATATCAATGCCGAAACCATCGGACATAAGGCAATCCAGTTGATGGATCAGATCACCTTGCATCAGAGCAGGGTGCGCATGTTGCAGAAAGACATCCTGGATTTGCAGAACATGATCAAAGTGCAGGAGTTGGAGGCCCAGATAGAGCTTGAAAAGCAGAAGATAGCGTTGCTGCACTCACAGATTGAAACCCTGAATCGCCAGATTTCTCAAGTAAACAGCTCCATCGAAACCAAGAAAGCCAAGGTTCTCACCTTGCTTCCCAAACAGGATGTAAGAGCCGATGGCTGAGAAACACGAAGGACCCAAGCAGCTGACACTCGATCTGGACGGTAAGAAGAAGAGCTCATCGTCTTCGGTGAAAGTGGTGCTCTCCGATGCTCCCGAGTCCAAGGAGAAGAAGGCCCCTGTACGGGTGAAGCCGTCTGTTACGACACGCAGCATGACGGTCAAGATTCCAGGACCTAAACCTGAAAGTCCGCCAGAGGCGAAGAAACCCACGCCAAAGGGGGCAAAGACACCGGTGCGCAAGGCCCCGCAACCCCGCAGCAGCGACCTTCCCAATCCCCATTTGGTACAGACCCATAAGCCCAAGAGCAAACGCGAAACACCAAAGCGAGCCAAGGTGGAACCCCCGAAAATCGGGACGCGCAAGGGATATCGCACCCCCATCACCAGACTGGTGCTCATACCCCTGCTGGTTTCGGTGCTTCTTTTTTGCCTTGCCATTCTGCTCTGGGTGTTTGTTGGGCAGCGAAAAGCACTCCCTGAGGTCGTAGTGGAAGAGAGTCCCAGGCAAGCAGTCGCCCTGACCATCGAGCGAGGTATGAGTGCCCGTTCTGTAAGCCAGTTGCTTGAGAGCGAAGGGGTGGTTGCAGATGGG
>JAAYQY010000453.1 GCA_012519125.1 Spirochaetales bacterium | reverse complement strand
TCGGCCCCAATTCGACTCCCTCTCTAAGAACCACCACCTCATCGTGGATGTTTGAGAGAATGATGCCTTTGCCTTGATAGTTCCAGCTTCCTCCAAATTGCTCCAAGATCCAAGCGGGAACTTCCCCCTTGGGGGAGAGGTCGTGGACATACATACCGGTCCAGCCGGTCCATCGGGTTCCGAGCACCTGATACATCTGAGCTTGTACGTAGGACGGGGTTGGGGTCGCAAAGGTATTGTATTCGGCAATGACCGTGCTGCTTTTTTCCCGGTTGAGGAACTGCCTGATCAACTGTACGTCGCTCTCTGTAGTGCCTCCCCAGATGAGATTGCTCTCACCGGTAGGTACCGTGGTGCGGGAAAAACCCTCTGCGTTGCGGTAGACGCCGTAGGTGTCTGCCACGTACAGCACGTCGGTTCGTGGATCCATGAATGTCAGATCCTTGATGGGTTCTGCATCCTCTGGATTGTAGCCAAGATGTGAGCCGGTTTTGCCGAACAGAGAACCATCTGGGGTCGGGTATTTGTAGTGCTGCATAAACCACAGCAAGCTGCGATGTTGTTCTGCTGCCTTGGTGGGCACGGTCTTGTCATAGATGGTGATTGCAAGTTCTCGTGCTGGGCTCATCTGGTGCAGTGCAAAAGGAAGGCTCACCACTACCAGGATGATGAGGAGCAACACCACCAATGTGCGCACGTCGGCGCGACTAGGCTTCTTGTTCTTGCGTCGTTTCATTTGCTTCAGTATGGAGCAGTCTCTGTGAGTTCAAAAGATAAATTGGTGCCAGATGCGTGGATATATCGTGACAATTGTCACTGCCCCTGCTATGGGTGTTGGGTGTATCCTCAGCGTGTGAGGTACACAGCTATGGTATTACAAGTTCACGAGGTCATGAAGCGGTTCAATGCAACGCTTGCATTGGATGGTTGTTCTCTCGAGGTCGAACAGGGTGAGGTCATCGGCCTGCTCGGTCCTAATGGGGCGGGCAAGACCACATGCATCCGTTGCATCATCGGTCTGATTCCCATCGATGAGGGTACCATAACGGTCTTTGGAATGCATCAGGATGGGAGAAACAAGGAGATTCGGAGGAAAATCGGCTACGTAACCCAGGAGATTACCCTCTATGAGGATATGAGTGGAAAGGACAACCTTGCTTTCTTTGCCTCACTGTATGGGATGGGAAAAGACGAGATTGGTGCTCGCATTCCAGAGGTTGCGGCCATTATCGGTCTGGAAGGCCGGCTTACAGACAAAGTCAAACACTATAGTGGGGGAATGAAGCGAAGGCTCAACATCGGTTGTGCCCTCATGCACTCCCCTCCCTTGATCATAATGGATGAACCAACGGTGGGCATTGATCCCCAGTCGCGCTCCTTCATCCTGCGTTCGGTCAAGGAACTTGCCAAGCGTGGCTCGACCATCATCTACACCTCCCACTACATTGAGGAGGTTGAAGCGGTGGCATCCCGCATCTACATCATGGACAGTGGGCATATCATTGCTCAGGGAACCTTGGCCCAGTTGGTTGCCCGTATCCAAGGGGACCATATCATTGAGGTGGAGGTGCGTCTGGGTTCGGAAGAAGTGAAAAGTCGTTTGCTTTCACTTCCGGATGTGAAGGAGGTGGTGCTGGAGGGCAATCGCTACCGTATTGCGGTGCCTGCAGGAATACCGATCCTGGACAAGATTCTGGGTGCATTTGCACATGTTCCTTTGGTTTCGATCAATACCAAGCAACCGAATCTTGAGGATGTGTTCCTTACCCTGACCGGCAAACAGCTTCGTGATGAGGTGAAATCATGATTGGTTTTCACTTGAAAAGAGCTTCGCACGACCTGATCGGTCAGGTCATCCTGATTCTCTTTCCGCTCGTCCTGATCTTCTTCTTTGATTTTCTGTATCGGAATATTGGCATTGAGACGGGAATGGAAATAGGGTCGCAAAACCGTGCGACGGTTCTGGCAATCGGCTTTGCATTGACGTTCCAGATTTACGCCTCTGCAATGAGCTTTGAGACCCTCAGTGAAGACTTGTTCACCCCGATGCACGACCGTCTCTTCTCCACCCCTGCTGAAGGCCGGTCGCTGGTACTTTCAGTTCTGCTCAGTGGTACGGTGGTGAGTTTCATGCAGTCCTGTGTCGTGCTCGTCTTCTCGATCCTGATATTGGGTGCGTCTTTCCCCTATTTCCCTTTGGTGTTGGCAATCATTTTTCTTTCGGTACTCTTCAATCAGTTGTTGGGAACGGTACTGCTGCTTTTCTGTGGTTCGCCGAAGGTAGCAAACATCGTAACGACCGTGTATGGGTCTGTGGTTCCCATGCTTGTCGGCCTCTACTTCCCGCTGCCTAAGAGTGCAGTATTTCGGTTCTTTCGGCTGTACGGAACCCCAATGAGCCTTGCCAATACTGCCTCTCTTGGCGTAATGGAGGGCAACTGGCTGCAAGCCATCATCACCCTCGGTCCGCTGTTCGGTCTTTCGGTGGTGCTTTTTGTGTTGCTCAAGGGTTTGGTAAGGAGGGTGGTGGTATGACAATTTTCTTGCTTGCCCTGAGGACCAATCTCCAGCAAAAGTTCTCACTCTTGCTTCTGGTGGTGTTTCCTGTAGTATTGTTGTTCATCCCTTCCACAGGGGGAAGCCTCCCCATGGGAATGAGCCTGTATGGTCTGCTCAATTTTTACTCAGCTTTCCTTATGACCCGTCCTGTGGTTGAGGATAGGATGCGCAAGGTTGTGGTGAGAATTGCGGCTTCACCGGTCTCCCATGCCACCTACCTGTTCAGCCATCTTGGTGCCGCGCTGGTACTGCTTGCATCACAAGCGACCATCTTTGTCATTGCGAGTGTCATAAGGTTTGGACCGAGCCTCACCAACTATGCAGTGCTTTGGCTTCTCTATCTTGCCTATAGCGTGATGGTGCTCTCCTTCTCGCTTGCCTGGAACACCATGTTTCGTTCCTACACGACCAGCTTTGCGCTCTTCAGTGGAGTGGGATCCATCATGTGCCTGATCAGCGGGCTCTCCTTCCCGCTGCATCTCTTGCCAGAGAGCGTACAACGCCTTGTTCGGATTCTTCCCACCTACTGGCTTGCCCATGCGCTTGCTGGCCTGTATGAAAAACAGAGTGCTGGTATCCTGATCGCGGGTGTGGTACTCTTGGTGTTTGCAGGGATATTTCTCTTGTTGGGAAGTAAAAGGAGATTCTAGAAGTTGGCAGGCAAGAGGGTTCTTTTAGGGTATGAGGTGGTGGAAACGGTACTCTTGCTTGCCCTGTTGCTCCTTGCTCTCGTTCTTCTTTTTCCCGTCCTCGATGCGTTGAAGATTCTCATTTTCCTTTTGGTGGTCCTCTCCCTCCTGGTTCGCTGGAGATTCCGTCCCAACCCTTCCTGGATGCTCATCGATGCCAGTTTCTTGGTGGTCATCTCCTTGTTTGTAGGGGATGCAGGAGTGTTGCTCGGCGTGTATGTGTGGTATTTTGCCACCGAAAACAGACCGCTTTTTGCTCTTCTCTATGGTTCGGTCTCATTTTTCCTGCTTGAACTTGCGCTATTCCAGTTTCCCTTGTTTTGTTTGGTGCTCGGTCTCCTGCTTTCGCGTTGGAAGGCCGAACGGTGCGTACTGCAAGGAGAGGCTGATGCACTACGCCTCCACCTCCATCGTCTGGAGGAGGAGCAAGTGCATCTGCTGCTCGACTATCAGGATGCCCAGCAGCTCTCTCGTCTTGAGGAGCGTTCCCACATTGCCCAGATTCTCCACGACAGCTTGGGGCATGAACTGACAGGGGCGCATCTTTCGGGGAAGATGGTGCGCTCTTTGTTGGAGCGGGGCGAGGTGGATCGGGCCAGGGAGAGTCAGGACAAGGTTATTGATCGGCTGGAGCGTAGTCTTGGGCACCTGAAGATGGCGGTGCGTGACTTGGAGAGTGATCCAGAGGTGGAAAAGTCCCGTTTGGAAGCATTGCTCAAGGAGTTCAGTTACCCGGTGGAAACCCAAATCCGGGGTGATCTGCTGTTGGTCCCTGCCTCGGTGCGCCAATTGCTCCATACCTGTCTTACTGAGGCTCTTACCAATGTGGCCAAGCATGCAAAGCCTAGTTCAGTGGTTTTGCAGATTGACTCGAGCCAGACGATGGTACGCATGATGCTGGAAAACGATGGCCTTATCAGGGAAGATGAACGTGCTGATGGAAATGGCCTGAGGTATATGCGTCGGCGTGTGGAAGCAGTCGGAGGCAGCCTTTCGATACAGAGAGCGGCAACCTTTCGCCTGATTGTCGTCATTCCGTTGACCGGGGGGTACTGAAGTGAGAATTGTGCTCGTGGATGATGACGAATTGGTGTTGGAGTCACTTTCGGTCTTGCTCGCTGAGGATGAGGATGTGCATATTGTGGGGTGTGCCACCAATGGTGCTGAAGCACTCGATCTTCTTGGGCGTTTGGAAGCGGATGTGGTACTCTTGGATATCCAGATGCCGGTAATGGATGGTCTTGAGGCTGCCCAGCGCATCAGAGCCCAGTTTCCCCGTATCAAGATCCTGATGCTCACCACGTTTGCCGATTACCGTACCGTTCATCGGGCTTTGGAAGCAGGGGCCTCAGGCTTCTTGCTTAAAAGTGATCCTACTGAGAAGCAGCTGATGACGATCAAGGCAGTGTATCAGGGGCTTCCGGTTATCAGCGAGCAGGCACTGAGAAGTTTCTCCGATCCTCTGGTGTTCCATGACTTGAGCCGGGGGGAGCAGGAAGTGTTGGAGCAGCTGGCCGGCGGGCTTTCGAACAAGGAAATTGCTGCTCGTCTCTGTTTGAGCGAAGGGACGGTGCGTAATGTGATATCGGTGATGTTGGATAAGCTGGCCTTGCGCGACCGCACCCAACTGGCCATTGCCTATTGGCAGCGCAAGAGTAGTGGGAGGTAGCATGCGTGACCTGAGTATCCTTATTGGCATTTACACCGTGGCGGTGTTGTTGGCAGGGCTTGGCATGGTGTCGCTGAGAAAGCAGAAGAAGCGCAATCCTGAAGTGCAGAATAAGCCGATGGCAAAGCCTCCGTTGGTCTCTACTGAGGACATGCTCAGCGGCTGGGGAAAGGAAGAGGAGGAGGCCAAGCAATGAGACAGCTCTTTCTCCTCGGTGACTCCACCTGTGCCGAAAAGGAGGCTGACAAGCGACCTGAGACGGGGTGGGGGATGGTTATGCAACCTTTGCTCGGCACCAGCTTCACGGTAGTGAACCTTGCGCTCAATGGACGCAGTACCAAGTCATTTCTTCAGGAAGGGGTGTTTGATCGATGCCTGAGGGCTCTGCATGCTGATGATGTGGTCATGATCCAATTCGGCCACAATGACAGCAAGGAGGACGAGGAGCGCCATACCGATCCTTGGACCACTTATCAGGGTAATCTTGCCTTCATGGCAGAACAGGTGCGCCAGAAGGGAGCCTGTCCGATTCTTCTTACTCCTATCTGCCGAAGGCGTTTTGACGATGACGGGGTATTGGTCCAGACCCATGGTGACTACCCCTCTGCGATGATAGCCCTTGCCAAAGGAAGAGGTTATGCGGTGTTCGACCTTACCCAGGAGACCTTTCAGATACTCACACATTTGGGAGCGGAGGCTTCCAAGCAATTGTTTCTGCATCTTAAACCCTTGGAGCATCCGAACTACCCAGAGGGAGTTGCGGATGATACCCACCTCAACGAGGTTGGTGCCCGTGTGGTGGCACGGAGGGTGTTGCGCTTCTTGTCCCAGCATACTCCGAGAGAATGAATAGGCTTTCTTGCTGAGAACTCTTTTCTCTGACGCATTTTTCTTTTACGATGGTCAGCAATGTGAAGAGGGGAGCGTACTCATGGATATACAGGCGATCAAGATAGACAGTAAGGATACGGTAGCAACCTGCATGCAGGAAGCACACCCGGGCGACCGTGTAAGCTTGCTTTTGCCGTACCAAGAGCGCTTGCTCTGTGTTTCAACTGTTCCTGCCTGGCACAAGATTGCCTTGGTGGATATCAAGGCAGGGGATGCAATCTACAAGTACGGCGAGTGCATCGGGACAGCCACCGAACCTATCGGAAAGGGTGGATGGGTGTCCCATCGTAATCTGGTGGGTGGTGACCGCAAGTATGACGATGAGCTTTGGCAGGAGGCCCTTTGATGCAATTTTTGGGATACAAGCGCTCTGAGGGGAGAAGTGGGGTGCGTAATCTCGTTTTGGTGCTTCCCACCTGTGGCTGTGCGAGTGAGACAGCCAGGATTGTGGCAAACCAGGTGCAGGGAACGGTGAATGTGATCATCAACACCGGCTGTGCGGATGTGGAGGCAAATACTGAGTTGACCCAACGTGTGCTCACCGGGTTTGCCCTCAATCCCAATGTATTTGCGGTGGTCATCATCGGTCTTGGGTGTGAGACGGTGGGGCATACGGAGCTGAGACAAAAAATTCAAAAAGAAACTTCCAAGCCAGTCGTCTCCTTTGGCATTCAGCAGGAGGGAGGTACGCTCAAGACTGCAGCAAAGGCAGTTTCCGCTGCCCGAGAACTGGTAGCCCAGGCGAGTATGCAGCAACGCCAATGGTGTGATGTCTCTGAGTTGTTGCTGGGGCTTGAGTGTGGTGGAAGCGATGCCACCAGCGGCCTTGCTGCCAATCCAGCTCTTGGTCTTTGCTGTGACCGCCTGATTGATGAGGGCGCTTCCACCATGCTCAGTGAGACGATTGAGTTCATCGGGGCAGAGCATATTCTGGCAAGGAGGGCGATCAACAAAGAGGTGCACGATCAGATCATCGGCATTTGCAAGGCGTATGAGGAGCATCTTGCCTCGGCAGGGCAGAGTTGCCGTGCCGGTCAGCCTACTCCCGGCAACAAGGAGGGAGGGCTTTCCACTCTGGAGGAGAAAAGCCTCGGATGCATCAAGAAGGGTGGTTCACGCCCTATCGTTGAGGTGCTTGCCGAGGCAGTGCGCCCCACCAAGCAGGGTTCTCTCATCATGGATACTCCGGGGTACGATATTGCTTCCATCACCAGCATGGTCGCCGGTGGGTGTCAGCTGGTTGCATTTACCACCGGCAGAGGCACCCCTACCGGCATTGCCCTTGCGCCGGTGCTCAAGATTACGGGCAACCGGGAAACGTATCAGCATATGCTGGATAATATGGATACCGATGTGAGTGGCATCATTGATGGAGAGTACTCCCTTGAGGATGGTGCTGACCGAATTTATGACGATATTCTCTCAGTCTGCAACGGCAAGCTCACCAAGGCAGAGGCCTTTGGCTTCTCCGATGTCTGTATCGACCATGTGTGCAGGTTTGTTTAGATAAAAAAAATCAAGAAATATTTCCAGAAGACTAGGTTCTTCTCTTTCTTGCCCAAGAAACCTCTTGTATGCTTTTTCTCAGAAAATGGCATACAGGAGGTTTTTCTATGCGCAAAGCCTGGATACTCGTCTGCTTGGTGGTTCTTGCATTGACCATGGGATGTGATGGTACTACCCAAAGTCATTCTGGTTCTGGAAAGTTTGTCATCGAAGAAATTGTTCCTGAAAGTCCATCTAGAAACACATGCATTGATGTGAGTGTCGTTGAATATAAACGGGAATGTTCAGCTGAGTGAAAGGAAATGGGTACTGGGCATACATACCTAAAGAGTATATGTAGAAGCGTCTGCAGTAATACGACTATGCATAAATCAGTA
>JAAYQY010000452.1 GCA_012519125.1 Spirochaetales bacterium | reverse complement strand
GTGCCAGACGGAAAGGCTGGGCTTGTATTTGCTTTGTCTTGGATTGCAGGGAGAAACCGAAGACAGGTTTTCCCGCCTCATCTTTGGCAGGGGTGAAGGAAACAGCATGTTCCTCTCCATCGCGCAACACCGTCAGGGTGATGCTATCGGTTTTTCCCATCAAAAGAGCGTGCAGATCAAGATGATTGGCCACAGCATTGCCATCTACAAACAGGATGCGATCCTTGGCCTGCAATCCTGCAGCTGCTTCAGGCGTAGCAGGCCTTACACTTCCTACCAGTGTATCTTGCAAGGGCGTGAGACCAAAGCGGAAAGCGGAGTCGGATGTTTGCATGGCTTGCACAGGAATGTCCAGTCGCTCGCCGTTTCGAAGAATTGAAAACGTCTCAGTTCCATCGGAAGAGCTTGCCAGCAGAGCTTCAAGTTGTTCCCAGTCTTCAATCTGGGTACTGCCGACTCTGGTGACCAGATCCCCGTTTCGCAGCCCTGCTTCGTATGAGGGGCTTATCGCCTGACCAAAAAGAAGCGGGTAGGTGTTGGTGGTGGCTATCCTTGCCTCGGTGGTGATAACCTGATGGGGAAGGGCAGCCAAGAGCGCAAAGATGAGCAATGAGAAGAGGATGTTTGCGATAGGGCCGGATAGGTAGGTGAATGCACGCTTGAGCGGGTGTACGCTGAAAAGCGAACCCTCTTCGGTATGGGTGAAGGAGCGCTGTCTGTGGATCAGGGCTTGGCTGAGATCATCAGAACCTTTCAAGCGGCAGTAGCCACCCAGAGGCAAAAGGCTCAGGCGGAACTCAGTCCCTTTCACTCGTTTTCCCCAAAGTTTTGGGCCAAGTCCGAAAGAAAAGACTTCCACCTCGATGCCATTTGCCCGAGCGGCCAGCAGATGCCCTATCTCATGGATAACCACTACGACCGTAATACCCACCAAGCCAATGAGATACTTCATCAGGATGGCAGCTATGCTTGTCATAGATGCCTTCTTGCTATATCCCGTGCCTTCGCATCGAGGGCAAGGATCTGATCAAAATCATGGATTTTCTCATCCCAATTCTCTTCAACGGTTCTCTGCACCACCTCAATGAGGCGCAGATAGGAGATAGAGCCGTCCAAGAAGGCTCCCACTGCCACTTCATCTGCAGCGTTGAATGCAAGGGCGGTAGCGCCTTTTCTCTTGAGAATGGAGAACGCAAGGTCGAGCAAGGGGAAACGCTGGTAGTCGGGAGCTTCGAAGTGCAACGAGAGCTTGGTGAAGTCGAGGCGCTTGACCAGGTTTCTGCTGCCTTCCGTAAGGGCGTTGATGATAGGCAATGTCATGTCAGGATTGCCCAACTGGGCATAGACCGCCCCATCGGTCGTTCGGATCATGGAGTGGACGATAGACTGGGGATGTATGACCACTTCAATGTGGTCCCCATCGAACCCAAAAAGATGAGCAGCCTCAATCACCTCGAGGGCCTTGTTGGCCAAGGTTGCACTGTCGATGGAGATTTTCCTGCCCATTTTCCAAGTAGGGTGGGCGAGGGCTTGTTCGGTGGTGATGGAGGAGAATCTCTCTTTCTCCATGGTTCGAAAGGGCCCTCCGCTGGCGGTGAGAATGAGGCTATCCACCGATTCACGGCTCCTTCCCTTCAAGAGCTCCAGGATTGCCGAATGTTCACTGTCTACGGGGATGATGCGTCTGTTGTTCGCTCTTGCCACCTCAAAGAGAAAGGAGCCGGCACATACCACACTTTCCTTGTTTGCGAGGGCAAGATCGAATCCCTGTCCAAGACTTATCAGGGAGGCTTTGAGACCTTCAAATCCAGCAATAGCATTGAGGACGATGTCAGCATCCAGCTCCTTCAGCATCTGCTGAAGGCCAGAGAAACCTCGGTAGGTTCTTGCATTTGTACACTCGTAGTGTGCGCCATTGGTAAGGCAGACTGCTTCTGCTCCAAACTCCTTGGCCAACGAAGCGAGACTCTCAGCATGTGAGTGGGCGCATAAGCCCACTACCTGCAAGGGGGCAAGATTCTCCCTGATTGCCTTGAGGGCTGTGCTTCCGATGCTTCCTGTGCACCCAAGGATGATGACTCTTATCATAAGGATCCTAGAAGAGGGAGAGGAACACCCAGAAGATTGGGGCGCTTGCCAACATGGAGTCGATGGAATCGAGCAAACCTCCACGGCCAGGGATAAGATTTCCGCTGTCCTTTACCGAGGCCGATCGCTTGAAGGCACTCTCGATGAGATCTCCAATATTGGCTGAAGTTGAGGTGACAAGCCCAAGCAGTACTGCCTGCCAGGGAAGTATCGTTTCCTTGATTCCGGGAACTATGAGACAAAAGAGCAATGAGAGCACTACGGTGCTCAAGGTCCCACCGATAAACCCTGCGAGACTCTTGTTGGGGCTGACCTTCAAGAGTCCTTTGTTGTTCCTGCCGAACGACATGCCAAACACAAATGCAAAGACATCATTGCCGAAAACCAGCAAGAAGAAGAGCAAGAGTGTCTGCGTAGGGTGGGCAAGGGCGGTAAGCCGCTGGATGAAGGTAATCAGCAGGCCTGGATAGAGCAGGATAAGGCTCTCTCCTCCAATACGGGAGAGAGATTTTGCAAAAGCATCCTTCTCGCCTAGGAAAAGTTCTGTGGAAAAGAAACTCAATGCAAGCAAGACAAAGGCCAAATCTACCAACGGAAGTTGGGGATAATGGGCAATTTGGAGCCACTGGGCGAAGGGGAGGATGCCAACAAAGTAGCAAGGAAGGTGCGGTTTCGTGCCCTCTGCCTTCTCATAGAGGTCCTTCATCTCTTTCGCACCAAAAATGGCGGTGAGTACCGCCAACAATGAGAGAGCGAGATACGAGTTGTAAGGGAGGAAAAAAATGACACTGAAAAGAACAGGCAGTGTGACGACTGTAGTAAGGACCCGCTTGGTCATGGATGTCATTGTACCCCCCCGAACTTCCTCTCCCTCTCAGCATAATCACTGCAGACCTGTCGGATATCCTCTTCATTCCAGTCGGGCCACAGTTTTTC
>JAAYQY010000451.1 GCA_012519125.1 Spirochaetales bacterium | reverse complement strand
CACTGAGAGTACCAGCGAACAAACCATGATCAGGATGATGGTTGGTCGCGACCTGGGAGACATCTATCGGAACCTCGATCGAAACAAGACAATCGGTCCGGTCTTGCTGGAAGTGAAAAACCTCGTTTCAGATCATGTGCAGGATGTCTCTTTCTCTTTGCATGAAGGGGAAGTGCTCGGATTTGCCGGCCTTGTCGGAGCCGGCAGAACCGAAGCCATGCGCGCAATCATCGGAGCAGACAAACTGCAGAAGGGAACGGTGTACCTCAGAGGCAAGGCCATCGTAAACCATGACCCCCACCAAGCGATGCTCAGTGGCATCGTCATGGTTCCCGAAGACCGCAAGACCCAAGGCATCCTTGGCAATCTTGATGTAGCGGACAACATCACCATTTCCCTGCTGGATAAACACTCCAATCGCTTCGGGGTTCTCGATACCTCAGAGGAAGCAACCATAGCACAGAAGGGTATTGAGGAGTTCAAGATACGGACCCCATCACCGCATAAGAAAATCCTTGAGCTCTCCGGGGGAAACCAACAGAAATGCATCGTGGCCCGATGGATGGCCACCAACCCGAAGGTACTCATTCTTGATGAGCCGACCAAGGGCATAGACATCGGAGCGAAGGCGGAGTTCTATGCAATGATCTGCGCGTTCGCGAAGCAAGGAATCGGGGTAATCCTGGTCTCCTCGGAGATGAGTGAGGTCCTTGGGCTTTCCGATCGCATCATCGTGATGCGCGCCAGGAAAATCTCAGGAGAACTGACTGCCGCCGACGCAACAGAAGACAAGGTCCTGGCCCTGGCCATGGCAGAAGAGTGAGAGGGAAACGGACGATGAAAACAAAACGGTTGTCGCTGGCTATCAGCGGAGACAAATTGATCCTGATGGGTGCCATTGCTGTGGTCTTCATCCTCTTCACTTTCCTGAACCCCAACTTCTTCTCTTGGGTGAACATCACCAATATTCTTGTGGGAGCCAGTTTGGTAGGCATAGTCTCCATCGGGCATACCTACTTGATCATTGCCGGGCAGAACGACCTCTCCCCAGGCTCGCTGGTTGCCTTCTCAGGAGTTCTTTGTGCACTGTTTGTCAGCAAGGGCGTACCCTTGCTCCCCGCTGTGCTGCTCACCATCGTGGCAGGCGCTATCGTTGGTCTTTTCAACACTTGGATGGTGAACAACATCCGCATCGATGCTTTCATTGCCACCCTGGTTACCCAGACCATCGTTCGTGGATTCGCCTACATCATCTGTGGCGGGAAACCGGTAGCAATCAGCAATGCGAACTACATTACCTTTGGAAAAGCACGCTTTCTGGACATCCCGCTCTCGGTATGGATCATGCTGCTCTGCTTCCTTTTCTTTGGTTTTGTGCTCTCCAAGACCAAGTTCGGCCGAAGCATCTATGCGATCGGAGGGAACAAGGACGCTGCTAGGCTGGCTGGTTTGAACCCTCGCAAGGCAATACTCATCTGTTATGTGATGATGGGCATCATCTGTGCCATAGGTGGCATCATCTTCTCTGCACGAATGAACTCCGGTCAGCCGGCAGCGAACGTCAACCTCGAGTTCGATTCCATCACCGCAGTCATTCTGGGAGGGGTTTCCTTTACCGGAGGCGTTGGTTCTTTGGCAGGTACCATCCTGGGGGTTTTCCTTATCCAGGCTTTCAATACCGGTCTGACCATGGTCAACGTACCCTCTTTCTGGCAGTACGTTGCCCGAGGCGCCCTGCTCCTGTTCGCCCTCACCAGTGACTACGTGCGCAAGCAGAACCGGGAGAAGATGCTCCTGGAAGCAAGCAAGCGGCAAGGATAGGCATGTATTGCGGTGCAAGCACCGCCAGACATAGTGTGGTTTTTCCCAAAAATAGGAGGATTCTATGAAACGGACACTGATTGTGGTTCTCATGGTCTTGGTATGTATCGGTACCATCTTCGCTGCTGGACAGAAAGAGACGAAGCCGGTTATCTACGGCATTTACAAAGCAGGGGACCAGACTTGGTTCATCGATGAAGGCAAGGCAGCCCAGGCAGCCGCAGAGAGTGCAGGATACTCCTTCACCTATGTCGATGCAAAAATGAGCCCCGAGGAGTATCTCAGAGCCATTGACAACGCCATCGCAAACAATGCTGCTGGTATCGTCACGTGTATCCCCGACCAGACCATGAGCAAGGCTGTCGTGGATAAGCTCGCTGAAGCCAAGATTCCCGTGGTTGCTGCTGATGATGCACTGCAGGCTGCAGATGGCACCAAGCTTGCTCCTTGGGTAGGTATCAACGCATATGTGATCGGACAGGCCAATGGTGCTTGGCTCGCTGACTATGCGAAGAAGAACAACCTCATCGGCAAGAGTGACGTGGCCCTGCTCATCATGACCATGGACACCGTATCGAGCTGCGTACCCCGCGCTGAAGGTATCTATGACAAGTTCACCGAAATGGCTCCTGGCTTTGACAAGAGCAAGATCTACAAGGTCGACTACGATGGGACCACCGAGAAAGGCAACGTAGGTGCTGCTTCCATCTTCACTGCTCATCCTGAAGTGAAGACCTGGTTGGTCACTGGTGCAAACGAAGAAGGCACCGTTGGTGCTGTCCGCGCCCTCGAGAGTGCAGGTCTTGATGCGAAAGCTTGTGTCGTCGGACTTGGTGGATATCTTGCCAAGGACGAGTTCAAGAAGGCTGGCGGATCGGCAATGAAGGCTGCTTCCTACTTCTCTTCCGATGCAGTGGGTGCTGGTTCGGTGAAGGTGCTTCTGGACATGATCGCAGGTACCAAGGTTCCGATGGAAACCGCTGTTGATGCCATCATCGTGACCCCTGAGAACTACAAGCAGGTCATGGGCGCTGCAGCGAACTGATCAATGAGGTGAAGTGACAGGGCTTCTGGTTACAGAGGCTCTGTCATGTTCCGATAAGCAAGCGGGGTGTGGGTCGTATACTTCTTGAACGTTGTCCAGAAGCTGCACTCACTGGAAAACCCGCAACGATAGACCACTTCCTTGATCGGAAGTGTAGTGGTACGCAGGTAGAACTTGGCAGCATTGACCCGGGTGAGGATGACATACTCATGCGGTGTATAGCCGGTCTCTTGCTTGAAGGCTCTGATGAAGTAGTAGGGGCTGAGGCAAACCCGTTCTGCAAGGGTTTCCAACGGGAGCGGCTCCTGTATATGTTCGTTGATGTAGGCCAACAGTTCATCAATCTTGTGGCTGTTGGCCTGCTCTGTTTCATGAGGGGAGGAGAAGAAGTCAGTCAACAGGTTGGTCAGATACTTGTTCACCAAGGGTTCCTTGACCGTGGACGTCTCATGAAAGAGATTGTAGATCTTTTGCAGGCTGTGATGAGGAGAGTACACTCCTTGCTCGACGATGAAGGATCCTTCCTTGGCAATGGCCTCGTAGTAGGGGCGGGCCATTTTTCCATCAAAATGAGCCCAGATGATTTCCCACCCTTCAAGAGTGCCATAGGCATGGCTTTGGTAACAGTCGAGCAACAAAAGAGAACCTTCGGTCAAATTTTTTCTCGTCTCAGCTTGATAGACGTACCCGCTGCCCTTGATGACATAGAGCAGCAAATAGCTGTCGTACCGGTTTCGTTTGACTGCATAAGTGCTGTCACAGACATAGTGGCCTGTGCAGATGAGGTGGAGGAAGAGGTTTTTGGCCTGTTCGCTAGGTGTGTGAAAGTAGATGTTTGACTCAATGAGAATACCTTGTTCATAGACTTTCATCTGCATCTCCTTCAAGCAATTTCTTTATAAGTATAGCTTGAAATTCTGAATTTACAATTGTTAATAGTTAGTTCTTTTCTGAATGAAAGAGCAATTTTATAAAATAAGTGAGCAATCTTTCCCATTGTGGGTGAGCTGGGGGTTTGCTAGCATGACAAGTGAGGGAGGATACTACGATGCACAATTCATAT
>JAAYQY010000450.1 GCA_012519125.1 Spirochaetales bacterium | reverse complement strand
GGAGGATCGGATGCAGCAACAGCATATGCGGCTATGTCTACCAACCAGAAACTGGTGTATGATTTTTCCTGACAAGTGTTCCTTTGTACACATCGCTTACCGAAACTGATTCAAATTCAGCAACATTCTCGTATACCTTGGATGCTGCCTATGATACTACCATAAACACTGCATTGGGGTTCACCCCTCAGTACATTCACAACGGTACTACGGTTGCCGGTACGTTGGAACTGCTTGGAATGAATTTCGATCAGTTATATGAACGCAATGAAGCAATACCTCCTTCTTCGAATACGACAGTATCGATTACCTATACTGCCACCGCCACTGGTCCTGATATTCCAGGAGATAATTCTGTCACCATCGTGTATTTCACAAGCGGTGAGTACGGGGCAGATGAGCCAAGTATCATAACCTTTACGGTGGACGGCGCCTCAGTAACTTTCTCTGATCTGTCGTTCATGGATAATTGATAGACCTCTTGATCATCAGGAATCAGGAAAAGCAGGCAAGCTCCACCTTCTGACATGGACGGATATCACTTGCATGAGGTAGAGTAGGGCAGGAGTATTTGTATGAAGTATCGACTGCCTGCCCTCCTGCTCCTGATTCTCTTTTGTCTTCTCCCCCTCTCTGCCTCTTGGCAGCAGATGGAGACTGAGCATACCAGAATCATCTTTGAGCAACGGGACCTGGAGCATGCCCGGCACCTCGCTTCCTTTGCAGATGAGGTGTATGAAGAGCTTGCGCTGTTTCTCTCCTATACGGAAAAAGCGAAGGTTCCCGTAATCCTCTCCGGGCGGACTGCTTGGGCAAACGGCTACTATACCACCTTTCCGAATGCTGTCTATCTCTATCTCTCCAGTCCCGAAGACCGCTTTCTCGGCTCTCGTACCTCTGATTGGCTCTACAGTCTCTTTGTCCATGAATTGACTCACTACTTGCATCTGGGCTCGTATGTGGGGCCTGCCAAATACTTGCGTTTTCTTGGTCCTGGAGTTACTTCGCTGAGCACCGTCTTCATGCCGGGGTGGTGGATCGAAGGCATCACCACCTATACGGAAACCGAGTTTGCCGATGGGGGAAGGGGAGATGATGCATCCTTTGCCCTGACCTACCAGCGTTCCCTGGAGGAAGGAAACCTGTGGAGTCTCTCCCAGGGAGCATACAACGGACCCTTCACCCCCTCCTCACGCATCTACATCACCGGGTATCTGATGGTGGAGCATCTGATCCGAAACTATGGCATTGAAAGCTTCCTTGAGATCAACCGCAGGTTTGCAGCCTTTCCGTTCTTTGGCCTTTCCCCTGCTTTCAAGCGGGTGACCGGCTACTCTGCAAACGATATCTTCACCTTCGCTCTCGAGGAGAAACGAAGAGCATTTGATGCTCTTGTTGGTTCTCCTGTGGTTCCCCAGACTGAGGGCTCCTCGCATCTTCTTTCTCCTACCTCCCGAGGCCTTTTGGGATATGCCACAAGCCCTGATTCAGGAGGCGTACTCTACCGCTATGCTGAGGATGGAGAACGTACACATCTCATGGACCTGAGTCTTGATGGAGGTCAGTCAATCTCCTTTGCCTCTGAGACTGCGCTGTTCTCCTTCCTCTGGGTGGACAGCACCCACCCATCCTATTTGGCCAAGGCTCCGGTAGGCTACAGTGACCTGTATCTGCTCGATCTCAACACCTTGGACATGGTCAAGGTCACTGATCGGCAACGATTGGTGCACCCCTCGATAAGCGGTGATGGCAAGCGCGCAGTTGCTTCACGCATCAACGGGCCCTTTTACGAACTGATGGAGGTTGACCTCTCTGATGGGACTCTTACCGTGCTTGCTTCCAAAGAGGGAGTGAGCTACCTCGATAGTGAGCTTAATGCAGATGGGTCTTCCTTGGTTGCCTTGGCACTGGAAGGAGGAAACTCCTCGTTGGTATTGATGCGAAGGGATGAAGAGCCCACCGTATTGGTTGGTCCCACCAGCGATGAGTTGCGCTCTCCCATTTGGGATGGTGAGGATGCCATTCTCTTTAGCAAAGAGCTCTCCCTTCACCGCTATGACTTGACCACCGGTACCATCACGCAACTTCTCTCAGAGCCGGGAGGGGTCCATGCAGCACGAAGCATTGGGGAAAAGCTCTACTATGAAAGCTATACCTCCACAGGCTTGAACCTTTTTGCAATTCCGGTTTCTCGACTTGGCTCAAATGACGCTGCTTTTTCTGACCCGCAACCACGTACAATCCTCACGGACCTACCCAACTTCTCCTACAAACCCTATGCCGATCATCTGAAGTGGAACCTCATACTTCCGTTCCCCTTTGTGGAGAACAATCGCTTCCAACCTGGCGTCTGGTTTCATACCACCAGTCTGCTGCACACCCAAAGCCTGATCGGAAGCGTCGGCTGGTCTTTTCAGTCGAAGCTTCCGGTGGCAAACCTGACCTACCAATACATGGTCGGAGGCAAGGCCCTGCAGATCAATGCCTTGCTCAACCAGTACCATCCGTTGAAGAAGACCGAAGAAAACAGGGTGTCAGCAACGCTCAGTGTGCCGCTCTATCTCACCAGTACACCTCGCTATGGGGTGAGGGTTGCTATGCAACCTTCCCTTGCTCTGTATTGGGACAGCCAGGAGGCGGTGGGTGCTGCCACCTTGAGCCTTGCTTCCTCGATCCAGGAGAGCATGCAGAGGTCTCTCGATTTCTTCGGACCCTCCTATCTTGCCTCCAGTGTGGGCATACAAGCCCAGACACCCCTCGAGTTCGACCAAGTGCATCTGCTTACCCTCTTGTCAAACACAGCACAGGTTCGGCTCGCCCACAGCTCTGCGATGTTGCGTATGGGAGTGGACATAATGACCTCCAGCATGGGGCAGCTTTCGGACAAGCTTCCACTCTTCTCCTTTGCTCCGCTGGGCGATGGGCAGGCAAAGCTGAGGGCATCGCTTGCCCTTCGCCTGCCTCTTGGCCTGCATGACATCCCGGTTGCGTACGGTGGACTCACCGGATCGGGGTTGGAGGTGAGTGCGATGAGTGCCTGGTATCTGGAGGATGGAGACCTTTTGTGGGAAGGAGCCTGGGCAGTAGGGGCAACCCTGACAGGCAACTTTCTCCTTGGAGGACCCCAGGTTTCTTTCCGCCCCTTTGTTTCCACCTCGTATCTGGTGGGTAAGGATGCGTTCAGCGTAAGTATCGGGCTGGACGGGCAGTCACTGTTCAGTTTGTGAGGTCGTGCTCCACATCGATTACAAGGCCAAATCGGAAGAGGAGAGGCCCTGTGTGTTCCTCAAAGTCGGCAATTTTGGGAATCGTGTTGTGGAAGAGGACGTAATGGACGCTGGTGGCAAGGCGGAAACGGTAACTCTGGTTTCCGCTTACCCACTGCCCGCGCTTTCCGATCCGCAGTCCCACTTCCAGACCGACGATGGGCCTAAGCTCCTCACTGAGGGTGGTGGTATAGTCTTGCTGCAAATTGAAGCGTTGCAAGCCTGCCAGAAGTTTTGCATAGGGAAGGGCAAGGGATTTGGTATTCTCCGGCCCCATCTGATAAGCTATGGTCCATAATCCGATATTGAGGCGGTCAGCTTGGTCTTCCATCCGGTTGAACATGGGACCGTTCTTGTGCTGTGTCTCGAAGCTTACGTTTCCGAAGGAGAAAGCAAAGAGTCTGCTCTGTTGCCCCAGCTCATCGTAGAGGAAGCCGGTAGAGAACGAGAAATCGTTTTGTTTGAATGTCTTGGGTACAGAGAAGGAGAGGACATCGAAGGCAAAGCCACCGTACGAGTACCCACTGGTCAGGTAGGTGGTATAGAAGGTTTGCAGCAAGCCGCCATCATAGGTGTAGCCGAGTTTGAGTCCCTCGTATCGTTCTTCCTGGGTCTTCTGGGTTGGGTACAGATTCTTTCCCCATTTTTCCTCATAGCCAAGCTGTACGGTTAGGATGTCATGGTAGGCAAAATACATCGATGAGCTGATCGAATACTCCCAGGTGGGAATCACCTTTGCATCCAGACCTAGTCCTAGGAACAGTGAATCAAAGAAATGTCCGCTGATGGCAGTGAGCGAAAGATAGGGGTGTGTATCCTGGGTGCAGTCATCGTAGGCGAGGAGTACAGGATCGCGTCCGATCAGGTCATGATAGGAGTTCTGGATGTCCTGAAAGCCTAGGTTTCCTGTGATGGTCAATCCCACTGCAGGAGAGATGACAGTCTCCAGCATGGTTGTATGGAAGGTGAATGGATAGGAGACAGAAGCTGTCATGACATCAAAGCGGCGTTGGCTGATGATGCGATCAGTATATGCCAGGGCATCGAGCTGGATGGAAAGGCCTGAATCCAGTGACAACTGGACTTCGGCACCGAAGCTCAGCCCATCATCCTGGTTGTAACCCAAGCCCATGGTATACCAGTCGTTTCCCGTTCCCAAGGAGAGGGAAGCGGCATGCAACGGGAGGGTACACAGCAGCAGAGCGAAGGCGAGTTTACAGCTGCTGTGCAAGTTCAAGCCAACGGTCTTCCAATGTTTGCAGATTCTCTCGTAGTGCATGGTATTTCTCCGTCCGTTCCGCCAATGTTCCTTCAGCTGTCGGTTGGGCATCGGCAAAACTCTCTTCCAAATGAGAAAGTGCTTCTTGCATTGTTTCCATATCCGTTTCAATCTGTGCGAACTCTTTTTGCTCCCGATAACTCAGTCCCTTTTTCTCAGATCTCCTGTTCTGAAGTGGTGGAGAGGGAGGGGGAGCTTTGCTCTCTTCCTTCTCTTCCAACGTTTCCTCGCGCCACTGGCTGTAGCGTTTGGTTTCATACCGAATAGGCCTTGATTCATCAAGAATGAATAACTCATCACAGGTAAGGTCAAGAAACGCACGGTCATGGCTGACGATCAGGACACAGCCGGAGAAATCCTGGACATACTGTTCGAGGTTCTCCATGGTGGGCAGGTCGAGATCATTGGTAGGCTCGTCGAGCAGCAGAAAGTTTGGGTTGCTCAACAATCGTGACGTAAGGTAGAGTCTTCTCCGTTCCCCTCCGCTGAGGGTGGCTATGCTCTGCCGATGCATGGAAACAGGGAAGCCGAAGAGTTCCAGAAACTTGGAAGCGCTGACAATCTGGTTCGGACCCAGTACCACCTGGGTGGCAATGTCCTCTACATAGGCAAGCAGGGTCTGCTCGCTTTCAAGGTTCCTCCCCCCCTGATCATAATAGGCAAAGACGGTGTTCACACCGATGTCCAGCGTCCCGCTGTCCGGCTGAATCTGATTGCACAAAAGGTCGAGCAGCGTGGATTTACCGCTGCCATTCGGCCCTACCACCCCGATTTTCATCCCTTTGGTAAAGGAGAAGGAGAAGTCCTGGATGATTGGGTTTCCCTCATAGCTCTTGCTCAGGTGCTTTGCTTCCAATATTTTCTTGCCCAACCTGCGGCTTGTGCTGGAGAAGCTTCGTTGTGCTTCATCCCCAACCTTGTTTTGGCTTGCCAGCAAGAGCTCTATACGATCTTTTCTCCCACTATCCTTGCCGGTACGGGCCTTCGGTCCACGCTTGAGCCACTCAAGCTCCCTTCTGAGAATGGTCTGGATTCTATCCTGTTCTTTCTGAAGACGTTCAAGACGCTCTTCCCTTCGCTCAAGATAG
>JAAYQY010000449.1 GCA_012519125.1 Spirochaetales bacterium | reverse complement strand
CGGCTACCATCAAGGCAGCAGAGTCTTTCATGAAAGAGAACCCGGATGTAAAGGTCACCAATATGCCCAACCCCTTCGGCGGCTATCATGACAAGATCCTGGTCCAGCTTGCCAATGGTACTGCACCCGACCTGTTGTGCTACAGTACCGAATGGATGACGGAAGTCGGATTCGAGAAAGAACCGCTTCTGCTCGACCTGAACACCGTAAGTGACTACATCGATCTGACTTCCGTCGATCCTGCTGTCCTCAGCGGTGGTGTTGCGAATGGGAAACTCCTCGGGGTACCCACCGCCATCAGCGGCCTGTCATTCGCCTACTACTCCAATGCAATTGACGCATACATGAAGAAGACCGGCAAAAGTGCCCCTCCGACGGTAGGAGAAAACTGGACATGGGAAGAGTTCCTCCAGTATGGCAAGGATTTCCATGATGCAATGGGTGATGACTACTTCTTCTTCGAATATGGTGGCGACTACAGCGGCTTCGACAACACCTTCTGCTGGATACTCAGTGAGATTGCAGGCGCTCCGTATCTCGACGAGAGATGCAATGTGACGTTCACCGAAGCAGACCTGAAGAAGACCTTCGATACCTTGGTGTACATGACCGAGAACGGCATCATGCCCGACAAGGACTACCAGGTAGAAGTGCTCAGTGGTGTCAACTCCCGTGATGCCATCCTCGCAGAGGGCAAAATCGGTTCCGTACTCCACTGGACCAGCAACATCCAGGAGAACTCTGTAAAGGCAAATGCACCGTTGGTGACCATGGCCTACCCAGTGCTCGGAAGAGCTGAGAATGATGGCGTGTTTGTTCGTCCTGCCCAGTTCTGGTCCATCTACACCAAGTCCAAGGACAAGATCGCTGCGGCAAGACTGCTCGACTACATCCTGAACTCCCCCACTGCCGCAATGGACCTGACCCTCGAAAGAGGAGTACCTGCCACCGCTGTCGGTCGTAAGACGCTCAGTGACGCTGGTATCCTTTCCGGTTCGATTGCCGAGGCAACAGACTATCTGGTCGCTAGTGCAGACACCGGATACAACTGGTTCATCAGAGTTCCGACCGTGTTGAACGAAATCAACAACTCGTATGTCAATGTCCTGCTTGGCAAGGAATCTTCTGCCAATGCTTCAAAGAGAGTACATGCAGCAATCGTCAAGATAACTACCGAGATGAGAGCTGACTTCAAACTCTAAAATAGCTGATAACTGGTTTGCCAAGCTTGGCAAACCAGTTTAGGTCCTTTAGTATCTAGGTACATTCCGCTGAAGGGGGCTCAATCATGAAACCGATCAAAGCATCCAAGATCTATGAGATCATCGTAGAAGAGATCGGAGAATTGATTGATGCAGAACACCTCAAGCCGGGCGACAAGCTCCCTTCCGAACGTACGATCGCCACATTGCTTTCTGTCAGCAGGACTTCGGTCAGGCAAGCAATCAGTGCAATGGTTGCAAAAGGGGTGCTGGTCTCCCGACAAGGTGATGGAACTTATATCGCTGATGACTATGCCACGGGGAAAATGAATGTGGTCGAGGAACTGAGCAAGAACCTCGCTGATGAGCTTATTTCGCCGATAGAGATTTCTGAAGCACGCATCCTGATCGAATGTGAATCAGCAAGATTGTGTGCACTTCGTGCAAATAAGTCCATACTTGATCGTTTGGCAACGCTGATCAGCCAATATGACCAGATCGCCATCAAAGAAGGCCAATTGGACAAAATCAACAAAGGCCTTCATATGACCATTGCAGAGGGTTCGGGCAACTACGTCTACTACATCTTGCTGAACAATCTCATGAAGCTGATGAACTCAAATCTATGGAAGCACGCTAAGAATCTCCATCCGCCGATGGAGAAATTTTCTTTGGAAGCGCACATCCAACAGCACCGGGCTATTGTAAAAGCAATCCTCTCTCGCTCACCGGAAGAGGCAAAAAAGGCAATGTATGCTCACATTGCCAACATCGAAGAAGAGATGATCATGATTTTCAGCGAAAAAAAGGCCCGTAAATAAGCTCGGTCCAGAACGAGAATCCTTTCCAAACACTCCTATCGAACATACATCAAAGACTTATAGCCCTGACCCACACTCAGGAATTTCCAAAGCTATACAAAAAGACATGAATGTAACAGATCTCCAACCCAACTGTTTTCCTTAGTGAGGAGGAAACATCAAACTCTCCATGCAAGGAGCTCTTCCATGAAAAAGTTTATTGGCCTTCTGATCATCTTGTGCTTGCTCGGCTTCGTGGTGTTCGCCCAAGGACAGGTGGAAGTCACAGAGAAACTCACCTCACTGGAAGGTACCATCGAGATCATCCAGGTCCCGGGTGACAAACCTACGGTGTTTCTCATACTTGAGGATGGAACAAAGACGGAACTCATGATCAGCGAAACTGCCATGATTCAGCTCCAGCTTCAGAACAGGGAACGTGTCCAGATCGAGGGAGTATACCTGGGTACTGCAACCCAGGAGAAACTCTTTGCCCGGATGATGGTACGAAACAAGGAGCGTGTGAACATCCAAGATCCCATCCAGCTCTCCGCCGAGGAACAGAATCAGCTGAGAGTCTACCAACAGGAGATGCAGAGAACCCAAACGCAAACCGAACAAGGCGGACAGAACGAAGCACCTTCGGGAAGCGGAAACAGTTCGGGAGCAGGCAAAGGAAAGAATTGAAGCTTGCACAAGGAAATTCGGGGCCTTCATAAGAATGAAGACCCCAACTCTTTTCTCTATTTTCTCAACTCATCAAGCAGCTGACAGCACACAAGATACATCCTGGGAATGTGGAACGGCCCCTTGTACATGTTGCCCTTCAGCGGGGTGGAAAGGGAGCCATCCTTATGCAGGTAGCCATACCACTCGCCAAACTCAGGATCAACGAAGTGGTCCTGGATGTACTTGTGGACCATCTCAAACCGCTCCAGATAGGTATCCTGGCCAGACATGGTGTATGCCATGAGGTTGGCGATGCCAGCCTCGCACTGGGGCCACCAGAACTTCATGTCATGCCAGTACTCGGTTGCACTCTTGCCCAGGGCATCCCTGAAGTAGATGATGCCCCCATGCTCGGCATCCCAACCCTTGTTCCACATCCAGTCCAGCATGGAAAGCCCCAACTGCATCAGATCCGCATCATTGCCCCTTCTTCTCGCTTCCTTGAGGATGAACCAAGCCCCCTCAATGGCATGACCGGGATTAAGCAACCTTCCTTCGAAATGCTCAAGCTGCAAAGAGCCGTCGACATTGCACTGTTCCACCACTATCTGGAGTTCGGGCCGCACAAAGTATGTCCGTATCTCCTTGATGTAGCCATCGATCGCCTGCGTAAGCTCCGCTTCCTTTTCAGGAAGAGCACTGCGCAGCTCATCGACGGTGTTGAGCAGGATCATGGGAAGGCCGAACCCGCGTGAGGGGGTGGAAAACTTGGGAATCAGAACGCCATCGGTTGCAAGATAGCCTTCCACCTTCTTGAAAAGGTCATAGGCCTTCTGGGCATAATCCGGACGGTTGAACGCCCTGCTGTAGGCGGCAAAGCCGAGGATGGCGAAGGTCTCAGAGAAAACGTAGCGAAGTCGCTTGATGACCGGCTTGCCTTCCTTGCTGACGCGGAAGTACATCCGTCCATCAGAGGGGTCGAAACAGTGGTTCTCGATGAAGGAGACCAGCGAGTCGCACGCCTTGCGATACTCGCTCTTTGCTTCCACCTCGCGGTACGCAGTAGCGAAGACCCAGAGGGCACGGCCCTGGAACCATACCGACTTATCGGTCTCCAGCAATGAGCCGTCACGATCCAAACCGGTATACATGCCTCCATGAATCTGGTCCATTCCATAACGAAGCCAGAACGGCAGGATATCCAAAGCAAGCGTTGCCTCATACTGCAGGTAGAGCAAGTCAAATTTCTGTTTCATACGTACCCTCACTGAAAATCATCATACTCCAAGAGAGAAAGCTCGTCATCGGGATTCTTGAAAAATATGCACCTTGCCACACCCCAGCCTCCCATGGCATGATATGCGCATGCATACACGCCACTCACTGACCAAAGATCTTGAGGCCTTGGGCCTGGATAGGAAGGGTACAACCCTCGCTCACTTCTCCTACAAGAGTTTAGGCCCGATTGACGGCGGACCACAAACCGTGGTCGACACCCTCATCTCCTACATGGCAGAAGGTCTGATGGTCTTTCCGACCCATACCTGGGCGAATGTCACCGAAGAGGATCCCTACTATAGTGTCGCCGAAACTGAGAGCTGTATCGGCCTCATTCCCGAAACTGCGCGAAAGACAGCAAAGGGAGTGCGATCGGCACATCCGTCGCACTCGGTCGTCGCCTTCGGAACTGACGCAGCATCCTTTGTCTCAGGGGAGCACTTGTATACCACTCCTTGCCCAAGAGAGGGAGTGTGCGGAAAACTTTATGACCGTGATGCTACCATCCTGCTGGTTGGCGTTGGCCTCAACCGAGACACCTACATCCATGGAATCGAGGAGTGGATCGACGTACCGAACCGTATCAACACGGTGAAGAAAATGCTCTTCACCCGCCTCTCTGACGGCAAGCTCCTTCCCACCCCGATGGCAGGTCATCTTGGCCATGTGGGAGAGAACTTTCCACGCGTTGAGGAGCACATGCGCTCGGTCGGGATTCTCAAGGAAGGAAGGCTGGGTGACGCCCGCGTACTCTACCATTCGGCAAAAGCCTTTGCTGATGAGCTGACCCGGATGCTGGACAAGGACCCCACCCTCTTCTCAGAACGCTGAACTTTCGCTGATCACCAGATGCAACGGGGTGAACTTGCTCACCCCATCCAGGCTTTTCTTCTGCAACAGCAGGGATAGATACTCCACAGCAAGACTGCCCAGTTCCAGGCGTTGGTTGGACCAACGGGTCCAGTGCTCATGTCCCCCCATCCAGTCATCCTCAAGCACTGCACCGCGCACATCCTGTCCCACCCGCTTCCCCAAGCGCTCCAAGGAGCGCTCGAAGGAGTCGAGGCTGTAGAGGCGGTCAAAGACTACCATTCCCTGTTCCAATACCAGATT
>JAAYQY010000448.1 GCA_012519125.1 Spirochaetales bacterium | reverse complement strand
TAGCCGGTGATTGACTGGAGTGTATCCAGCTTGATCAGCTCCAAATCCTTGCTTTGGGTGAGTTCCCGAGCCTTCTTCAGACTTACTGAGAACTCCGCAGGCAGGCAGAAGACAAAGACTTGATTGTCGCTGTCCTGCATGACAATCGTCTTGTACACCTGCTGCGGTGATAGCCCTGCCATCATACTTGCATGCACTGCATCAAGCTGCTCTTCGTCCCAACTATAGCTGACTACCTCATATGCGATACCCATACTCTCCAAGATACGCATGGCATTGGTCTTTTTCATGGTCCTATCCTACAAAGTTGTCCTCCCCGTTGCAAGGAGATGGGAGGGTTTGCAAAGAAACACCACGCCGAATTGCTTCTTGCGTGGTGTCTCTTGGTATGATTCAGATCAAGCTATTTGTCGTCGATGGCAAACGATACTCCCAACGCAGAAGGAGAAGCAAAGGAACCTTTCTTCTTCTGGTTGATGATGGTCATGGCGGTGAGCACAACCAACGTGATCAGGTACGGGGAGAAGCCGAGGAACTGCGAAGGAATGACCATCTTCAGTCCTGCTGCTTGCAAGCTGAACTGCAAACTGGTAATGCCTCCGAAGACCAGTGTGCCGATGACTACCCGACCGGGGTTCCAGGTTGAGAAGATGACAAGAGCAATAACTATCCAGCCCTTGCCCCCTGTCATGCCCTCGTTCCAGCTGGGGATGAAGCTCAGTGAGAGGCAGGCTCCACCAAGACCTGCGAACATGCCACCAATGAGCGTGTAGAGGTATCTGATCTTGGTAACCGAGATGCCCATGGCTGCAGCTGTCCGAGGATTCTCACCAACGGCACGAACGACCATGCCATGCTTGGTCTTGTACATGAAGAACCAAGAGAAGGGGAGGATGGCGTAGAGAGCATAGGTCAAAAGGCTTACGTCGAAAAGGGCTCCGATGATCGGTATGCCGCTCAGACCTGGAATGGCGATATTGCTGAACTTGTTTGCAATATTCATTCCGGTAAGATTGAAGTTGTTGGTAGCAGGTCCCAGCCGCTGTCCCAGAAAGTTAGCCAGACCTGTTCCGAACATGGTGATTGCCAGACCCGCAACAACTTGGTTTGCCCGCATGGTAATGCAGAGGAATGCGTGGATCAACGACAAAAGAGCTCCGACGAGCATGGACATCAGCAACGCAAGCAACAGGTTCCCGGTATTGAATGCGGTGGCAAAGCCAGCCAAGGCTCCCATGAGCATAGTGCCTTCCATACCAAGATTCAGGATTCCTGTTTTTTCGGTGTACACCTCTCCAAGGGTTGCATACGTCAGGGAGGTTCCCATCGCCAGCGTGGCTGCCAGCAGTCTGGTTATGAAATCTAGCAAGTTCATACGGTAGCCTCCTTATGACTGGTATGGGTAACCAACTTATACTCGGTGAAAATGCTGCCAGCAAGCAGAGGAATGAGAATCAGGCCTTGCATAACCTCACCCATTGCTGCAGGAAGCTTCATCAGCTGAAGTGCATCTGAACCGGTCTCCAAGGCAGCCATGATAAGGGCCACCATAATGGAGACGAAGGGGTTCAAGCCGCTCATCCAAGCAATGATGATGCCGGTGAATCCATAGCCTGAGTTGACACCCTTGGTAAGCTGGTGGGTCACCGCTGCGGAGTCGATGACGCCTGCAAGACCGGCGATACCGCCACTGACAAGCATGGCAAGAATGATGTTCCGTTTGATCGAGACACCTTGGCACTGGGCAGCTCTTCTATTCTTTCCAATCATATTGAGCTCAAAGCCCCAACGGGTCTTGTACAGGACGAACCAGAGAATGACTACCAATATCAAAGCGAAATAGATGCCGCTGTGCACCCTTCCCCAGATTCTGGGAAGCCAAGCAAATTCCGGGTATCTGACAGTGCCCATATTCCCTCTGGGGGCTTTCCAAGCATTGATGTACAGATATTCGGCATACCCGATGATGATATAGTTCATCATCAGGGTGGTGAGCGTCTCGTCAACGCTCCATTGTGCTTTCAAGGCTCCGGGAATACCTCCCCAGAATGCACCGCAGAGCACTCCAATGAGCATACCGACGGGGAGCAGCAACATATTCGGGAGAAACGTCCAGAACTGCATGACCCAGGTGATGCCGATGACCCCTGCAACATACTGGCCCTCAGCCCCGATGTTCCAGAATTTGAGGCGGAAGGCTATCCCGACGGCCAAGCCGCAAAGCAGAAGAGGGATAGTCTTGGCAATTGTGTACTGAATCTTGGTCTGACTTCCGAATGCTCCCTTGAGCATCGCTCCATAGGTTTGCAAAGGATTGACGTTGGAGATTGCCAAGACAATGGCTCCCAACAGGAAGGAGATCAAAAGGCTGACTATCGGTACGAGCACCGTCATCCGTGTGGAGCGATAGTCTCGTTTTTCCAATCCTAGTCTCATACGTCCTCCCTCTCAACTCCGGCCATAAGCATACCCAACCGTTCGGTGGATGCTTTGTCAGCATCTACAATGTCCATGATTCTTCCTTCAAACATAACAGCAATCTTGTCTGCCACCATCAAGAGCTCCTCCAGCTCCTCGCTGACGAGCAGCACTGCATTGCCTTTGTCCCGTTGCTTGATCAAGTTTTGTCTCACCGCCTCGGTAGCCCCTACGTCCAGGCCACGGGATGGGTAGACAGCAATGAGAATCCCCCCGCATGAGTCAATCTCACGAGCGAGGATGGTTTTCTGGATGTTCCCTCCGCTGAGGAACTTCACCGAAGTATCCTGACTGGGTGTTTTGATGGTGAACACATCAATCAGGTGGTCTGCGAACTTCCGGACCCAACTTTTGTTGATGACGCTATGACTGGAGAGTTCTTGGGTGCGGTACTTCTTCATCGAAAGGTTGTCACCGACACTCATATCCCCAACCACGCCCATTCTTCCACGGTCGGCAGGAATGTGGCTGACCCCGCTCTTGATGACCTGTAGAGGGGTTTTGTTGGTCATGTCCTTGCCGTTGAGCAGGATGGTGCCGCTGTCGACTCTCAAAAGCCCAGTGAGGGCTTCGGTCAGCTGTTGCTGCCCGTTTCCGGCAACACCGGCAATTCCAAAAATTTCGCCACCACGGATGGAGAAGGAGACTTTGTCCAGTACAGGCTTTCCTCCTCCTATGGGAAGGACGGTGATATCCCTCGCTTCGACCATGACATCGGTTGGCTTGTACGGCCCGCGGTCGAGTGAGAAGAGTATGTCACGCCCAACCATCATATTTGCCAGATCCTGTACCCGCTTGATGGTGTTGGTCGGGCAGCTTGAAACGCTTTTCCCTCTTCTGAGTACCTGGACGGTATGGCTGAACTCCATAACCTCATCCATTTTATGGGTAATGAAGATGGCACTCTTGCCCTCGGCAAGCATCTTCTTCAATATCTCATTCAGATCCCTTGCTTCTCCGGGAGTCAATACTGCCGTAGGTTCGTCAAGGATAAGGATATCAGCTCCCCTATAGAGAAGCTTGAGTATTTCGACGCGCTGCTGTTCGCCGACCGAGAGGTCTTGGATGACCTTGTCAGGATAGACCTGCAGCCCATAGCGCTTGCTCAGTTCAGTGATCTTGGCCTTGATATCAGCCATTGGAGGGACGAACGGAAGATCTTTCATGCCCAGGATGATGTTCTCAGCAACTGTCATGTTGCCGACAAGCATGAACTCCTGGTGAATCATGCCAATGCCCAGGGCCATGGAGTCCTGGGGACTGTTGATCTCCGCCATTTTACCTTTGACGAATATTTCTCCGCTGTCGGGTCGATAGAGACCGACCAGCATGTTCATCAGGGTGCTTTTTCCGGCTCCATTTTCACCAAGGAGGGCGAGAACTTCCCCTCGGTGCAAGGTCAGGTCCACACTGTCATTCGCAAGGACTCCTGGAAAGTGCTTGGTAATATTGACCATACGCACGACGGGTGTTTCGTCGGTGTTCTTTTCACTCATGTTCTGTCCGCTTACTTACGCCCCCGAAATGAGGGCAATGTGTTTGAAATTATGTGGAGGCGGACAAACGCCCGCCCCCAACCAATTACAGTTTAGATCAGTTGACCTTGCCGATGACGCCTTCCACAAACCAATCCATGGTAAGCATAGCCTCATCGCTCATTTTCTGTCCTGCATTCTGACGGACTGCACCAGTGTTGTCCTTCAGAGCACCCCAGAATACATCCCACTTGCCGTCATGGATTTCAGCCTGCTTGGCTTCAACCTGCTTGACGAAATCTGCCGGTACGAGCGGGGAAATCGAGCTGAGATGAATCATCTCGTCCTCGAGTCCGCCCCAGTAGCTCTGGCTCTTCCAAGTCCCGTCCAGTGCACTCTGCACGGCAGGAATCATGTAGTTGCCCCAGTTCCACATCGGGGAGACGAGAATGCGATCATCACCGATCATGCCACGGAAGTCAGCATTGTAACCGATGGCGTACTTGCCGCGCTCGATGGCTGCCTTTGCGGGTTCGGTGGTATCCTGATGCTGTGCGATTACGTCTGCACCCTGATCGAGGAGGGCGATGGCGCCCTGGCGCTCGAGGGAGGGATCGAACCAGGTGTTGGTCCAAACGACTGTGACCGTGGCCTTCGGATTGATGGATCTTGCACCGAGTGCAAATGCGTTGATGCCGCGGACAACTTCAGGAGTGTTGTATGCGCCTACATAGCCAAGTTTGCCGGTGGGGGACATCTTGGCGGCAATCATGCCGGAGAGATAGCGCATCTGGTACATTCTTCCGAAGTAGTTGGACATGTTGTCATTGGCAAGGTAGCCGGAGCAGTGCTCGAAGTACACATCGGGATAACGCTGTGCAACGTTGAGCATGTACTGCTGATAGTTATAGGAGTTGGCAAAGATGACTTTGCAGCCTTCGTCGATGAGGTTCTCCATAACACGTTCGCTACTCTCGTTCTCAGGAATGCCTTCCATTCTGATGACCTGGATCTTGTCTCCGAAATGCTCTTCCATGGCAATGGTGCCTTGGTCATGCATGTAGGAATAGCCCATGTCTCCAGGAGGACTGATGTAGATGACGCCTACTTTCATGGGCGCATCAGCCTTGGCCGAACTGGCAGCCTCTTTACTCCCTTGCGCGAACGCAAAGGAAGAAACCAGCAGGACGATCAACAGTAGAACAATACCTTTTTTCATGATTCTCTCCTTAAAAAAGATTGCGTGATGTTGTTGATAGTACTCGAAGAACCTCAACTGTTTCAAATTATACGGGAGGTTTTTTCTGCTGTCAAAACATTCTTGAGAAACATTTAGAGCGGGAAAACTCAGATATATTACTTAAAAAATAGGTAAATTTAAAAATTGTACATCAAATGTACTATTTCCCTCAAAATGCAACAAAATACAAATAGGTTGTGCGAAACTTTGCAAATGTACAGTAAAAATGTTGTTTTAGAAGCAAGGTGTTGCAAAAAATCAATAAATATCGATATATTGTTGCATTGTGTTGTATTGATGGTTGGGGGCTGTGCATCCTGCATCCTCTGTATCCTTTGTTTGGATCCGGTGTTTACTCTGAGTGTGCATCAGATTTATGCTTGTATCAGCCTAGTACAAATGATAGGATGAAACACGTCTGTCCGTACAAGTCGGGACGGTTACCCTGTTAATGAAGGATTGTGTCGCATGAAGTCATCGAGAATCAGGTTCGTGATTGTGGCCATATTGCTGCTGGTATGCAGTGTCACCCTGTTCGCCCAGGAAGCCGGATTGGTAATCCGATCTCCGCTTTTCGGCACGACGTCAAAGGCATATGAGGTTTCTGAGGATTTGAGTGTCCAGTCCTATGCAGCCCAGCTGGGGCTTGGATCGGTTGCTGAGCCGGATGAGCCGGAGGCGCGGGTGCTGAGTGCCATCAGCAACGGGAAGTATCCTGTAACCCCCGGTGACACCTTCCGATTGGTGTATTTGGATGGCTTGAAAACAGTGACCATGGATTTGCAGGCCGATGGGAATCGTACCGTTACGATTCCCGGCTTAGGTTCGATTCAGGGAAAGAATCTGACCTTCCAGCAGTTGCGTGACCAGATTCTTTCCATGGTTCAGACCTATCACAGTTATTCAAATCCGCAGTTGGTCTTCACCGGAACCGGATCTTTTTCTGTTTCTGTCGTAGGTGAGGTGGTTGGGACCCGTGTTGTTCCTGCATGGGGTTTGAGCCGCCTATCGGAAGTCATCAGAAGTGCGACCCCGTATGCCTCAACCCGTGAAGTGAGCATCACCCATACTGACGGAAGCAGCGAGTCCTTCGATCTATACATGGCCTTGCGCAAGGGCGACCTGACCCAAGACCCTCTGCTGCAGAGCGGTGATGTGATCACCCTCAGACGTGCTGACAGAATCATCCTTCTCGGTGGCCATGTCTATGAGAAGGGTACTTATCAGATTGATGAAAGCGAAGACTTGAAAGACCTCATTACCAAATATAGTGGGGGAGTACTCTCCGGTGCAGATGTACAGAACATTCGTATCCAGCGTTATCATGCAGAGACCGGAGCTTGGGAAGTGCAGTATGCTGACCTCTTCAGCGGAGAACGGTTTGAGCTGGAACACATGGATCAGGTGTTTGTCGACATGCTGCAACCTAGTTTGCAAAGTGTAGTTGTGGAAGGGGCTGTTTCCTCTACTGAGGCGTATGACAACCTTTCTTCCACTGCCTTGATGGGGTACTCCTCAGGGCGGATTTTCTATCAGTTCTACCCAGGAGAGACTGTCAAGCAGATGCTTTCCACCATTGCAGTCCGTCTGCTTACGGTAAGTGATCTTGAGCACTCATACCTTCTTCGCGGTAATTCACGCATTCCGTTGAACGTACAGCAGATTCTCTATGGGAACGATGCACAAGGTGCCCAGCGGCTTCAAGCTGGTGATACCATCCTGATTCCGTTCTCCCAACGATTCGTGTCTGTCAGCGGAGGAGTGGCTCGTTCGGGTGTGTTTGCCTATGTTCCTGATAAGACAGCCAACTACTATATAGCGCTTGCAGGTGGGCTTAGCGATGATGCCTCCTATCCGGCCTCAGTCAAGGTATATGATCGTGACGGAAAGAGAGCCGACGGGGATGCTCCTGTTATGCCAGAGTCGACCATTGTGGTGGCCAAGAATACCTTTGTGAAGGATATTGCGCCTACGGTTGCCATCATAGGCTTGGTGAGTTCCATCATTGGCATTGTTG
>JAAYQY010000038.1 GCA_012519125.1 Spirochaetales bacterium | reverse complement strand
CGTCAGAAGGTGGAGGTTGCCCCGTGAGTTACTTACCTGTTGCGTTGCTCTCCTTGGTCTTGGCCGCTTGCTTCATGTACTTTGAGTACAAGAAAGAATACAGATTTGCTGTGATGCTCAAGGCTCTGGCATCCCTATCGTTCATACTCTTCGGCATACTCTCCAGTGCCCGGTGCAGCAACACTCTCTTTGCCAGGCGCATCATCATAGGCCTGATCCTGGGGGGAATTGCCGATGTACTGCTCAATCTGAGGTTTGTCTTTCCAAGCAGGGGAAAGAAAATCTTTCTCGTGGGAATTCTGGTTTTCCTGAGTGGGCATATTCTCTATCTGGCTGCCCTAATTCCGACCTCCACGTCTCTCATACTCAGGCTGGGCATCGGAGTGGTGCTTACCATACTGGTCCTCATCTGGATCTTCAGCAAGATCACGGTAGCAATGGCTTTCAAGACCTTTGGGATCCTGTACATTGGCGCCATCATGCTGATGAACAGTGTTGCTGCAGGGATTCTCTTCTCAGCTCCTTCACATCATAGCGTAGTGTTCTTCATCGGAGCACTGCTCTTCCTCATCAGCGACATCGTCTTGATTCTCAACACCTTTGGACCCAAACAACAGCAGAAACTGAGAGTAACAAACCTCTCGCTCTACTATATCGGCCAGCTGTTGATCGGATTGAGTTTGCAATTTCTGCGCTAAGTCATCACCTAGAGAGAGGAGAGAACCATGCGACTTGATGGATTTGGCTGGTTGGTCGATGACATGCCGACGATGATATGTTTCTACCGGGACGTCCTTGGCTTTGAGATCAAGGAAGCAGAGGACAGCTCCAATGTCTATCTGATCAAGGACGGAACCTTGTTCCTGATGTATGGGAGGCAGGACTTTGAGAAACTGACCAACCGCACCTATGCGTATGTACAGGGTATCAACGGCCATGCTGAGCTTGCCTTGTCTGTCGACACATTTGATGAGGTAGACCAGGAGTATGTAAAGGCAATCGAAAAAGGCGCTGTCTCAATCCTGGAACCTACCACTGAGCCTTGGGGACAACGGCATACACATCATCGCATAATATGACAATCACGACGACTGAAGAATATGCTGCTAGGTTGTGTGATATCTATGAAATAGGGGGATATTGGTACTGGTTCAAAGACTGGTTCCTTCCATCTAAGGACGAACTGGATTTGATGTATGACAACCTGAAGGAACAAGGATTGGGAGGTTTTTCCAACCACGACTACTGGAGCTCCTCCAAGTACAATGCATTCTACGCGTGGAGCCAAGACTTCTACAATGGGAATCAGGGTTATGAAAATCGGTACCGCGAGGTGTGGGTCAGGCCTGTGCGGGCTTTCTGAAGAGTCGTTCTCCCCACAAGGATTGACTTACTCCCAAAATAGAGTATTCTATGGGAGAAAAGTAAATCAGGTGGGAGAAAGATGCGCGAATTCGATTACTGCAAATTGAGGGAAAGTTCCTGGAATGCCGAGATCCTCTCGTTCGTCGCACAGATACGCGAACACAAGGGCAGACAGGATCTGTATCTTAGGCAGAAGCCGGTCGAACTGAAGCGCCTGGTCGAGGTTGCGAAGATACAAAGCACCGACAGCTCGAACAGGATCGAAGGCATCGGGACATCGAACGCCCGGATGAAGCAACTGGTGGAGGAGCGGACTGCACCCCGGAATCGTGATGAACAGGAGATAGTTGGCTACCGTGATGTGCTGAACACGATCCACGAAAGCTACGATCATATCCCGCTCAAGAGTGATATTATCCTGCAGTTGCACCGGGATCTGCTTTCCTATACCGACAAGACGTTCGGAGGAAAGTTCAAGAACACCCAGAACTACATCAACGAGACCCATGCGGACGGCAGTTCCTTCACCCGGTTCACTCCGCTCGAACCATTCGAGACGCCGGAGGCAGTGGATGCGATCTGCACAAGCTATCGGGATGCGCTTGCCAAGCAAGTGGTGGATCCACTGATCCTTGTTCCCATATACATCTGCGATTTCCTGTGCATCCATCCGTTCAATGACGGCAACGGACGCATCAGCCGACTGCTTACCACGCTGTTGCTGTACCAAAGCGGCTTCATGGTGGGCAAGTACATCAGCATCGAGCAGAAGATCGAGAGAACGAAGGATACTTACTACGACGTATTGGGAAAGGTCTCCAGCGGATGGCAAGAGGGAAAGAACGATTACACTTCCTTCATCAAGTACTTTCTCGGGATTGTCCTGAGCTGCTATCGGGACCTCGAAGAAAGGCTGGGTTCGGTGGATCGCAAGAGCACCCCTTATGAAATCGTGCGCTCAGCTGTGGACAACACTTTAGGAGTGTTCACCAAGGCACAGATACTTGAGCTCTGCCCGAGCATCGGAAGCTCATCGGTGGAGGCTGCGCTTAAGCGCCTCAAGGAAGAGGGATACATCCTCCGCCAAGGCAGTGGCAGAAACACCGCCTACGTACGAAATCCTGATCCTGCATAATCTCCCACGGATACGATTGCATGGGAGATTATTCAATCTCGTGGGAGAATCCATTACGCTCATAGAACCTTAACCAGTGCCAGCGCTTTCCTATGCAGATGGTAGATGTAATCTTGACTTTAGTTCAACTGGAATGCGATCTGATCCCAAGCAAGGAAGGCTAGCTACCGCATCGCCAGCAACGTCTCACACTCTATGTGGTTCACAATTCGGATAGCTTGGGCTTGTAGGGCATGGGATGTACTCCTTCGGGCAAAAAGAAAGCCCGGGAGGAATTCCCGAGCTCTCGATTGGACTTGTCTGAGTGTACAGTAGCGCACAAGGCAAGCTGAGCACAACTGTTATTTTCTGATAATTAAGAGATTGGTTACAGGTGTTTATCATCTGGTTTCGGGGATCGGCTATCTCTCAAAAGAGAGTGTCCTGTGGGAGAAGAGGATATGTCACATGAGAAAGGAAAGCTATCAATAGTAGATTGGAAAGTAGTTAAATTCATTTATTGACGAAGCCTTCTTGTTCATCGCACAAAACGACAAGGTTACGTTGATCTTTTTTAGGTTTAAAGAGCCAATTTCAAAATGGCCAATCAGCTTATAAATATGCATCCAGCTCTGTATGATAATGCAATTACATCCAGTCCAGGTTATTGAATAGCCAAGCAATGAAAACTGCGATGACTTTCAGT
>JAAYQY010000447.1 GCA_012519125.1 Spirochaetales bacterium | reverse complement strand
CTGCTTGTCAGCTTCTGTGTGGGAAGCGGGCGAATGGTTGTGGAAAACAACTCAGGTTGCGTTGTCTCGATGCGTGGCTTTGCAGAGGTCAAGAGGATTCTCAGCTGTTCGCTGCGATACAGCGAAGGGTTGAGTGAATCGAGAGACCCTGAGCTGACCAGTGCCACCCAATCCTCTCGGCAGAGCGGCAGACGGGATGCAGCTTCCTGAAGCGATACGAACGGCCCGCCTCTCCTGCGTTCTTGCACGATGCGCTGCATTCCCTCTCGGGTGAGATTTGCAACTGCCATGAAGCCAACGAAGAGCGTATTCTGGTGTGCATGGTAGGTGATGCGGCTTTCGTTGATGTCGGGGCCAGCAACCTTGATTCCCATTCTTCTTGCCTCGCTGATGTAGGCATTGGCTCGATAGTATCCACCTTGGTTGCTCAATACCGCCGCCATGAAGTAGGAGCCGTGATGGACCCTGAGGTAGGCACTCTGGAAGGAGACCATCGCATACGAAGCAGAATGGGGCTTGCAGAAGGAGTAACCATCGAAGCTGAGCATCATCTTCCAGATAGCTTCAATGATGTGCTCTTCAATTTGGTTCTTTCTGCACCCAGAGAAGAACTGCTCTTGGTACATCTTCAGCTTCTCCCCATTCGCTTTCTTTGCGATGACCTTGCGCAGGCGATCTGCCTCGGCCTCAGAAAATCCTGCAAGTGCCACTGCTGTCTTGGAGACATCTTCCTGATAACAGAGGATGCCATAGGTTTCATCAAGAATGGCCGCTAGGCGTGGATGCAAGGGTTCCCAGCTCTTGCCTTTCAGCCTTTGCACGTACTCATTGATGAAAGCATTTGCTGCGGGGCGGATGATGGAGGAGTGGATGACAATGTGCTCAAAATCCCCCCTGCCTGTCTTCTTCTGCAACTGGCGCATGGCAGGGGATTCGATATAAAAGACTCCCAGGGAGTCCCCCCGTGCAAGGGCTTCGATGGTGGGCTTGTCCTGGATGGGGTTCCAGGTTCGCTCATCGATGAAGAATCCATCCTCCTTGAGATTTGCCAGTGAGTCACGAATGACGGCTAGGGAGCGGTTTCCCAACAGGTCTATCTTTACAAAGCCAGCAGCTTCGGTACCCTCTTTCTCCCAACTGAGCAGAGGATACTGGTTGGCCGATCGGCAGATGGGGGCATAGCAGGTGAGCGGCCTTGGGGTGATCACCAAGCCGCCGCAGTGCATCGAAAGCTCTTTGGGAAGCCCTTCGAGAGAGCTTGCAACCCTGCAGATGTCCGACCAGAGCGGATCTGTGATGGAGGAGAGCCCACTGACAAAGAGTTGCTTCTCTACCGTGGTGATCTGGCTGTCACTCAATCCATAGCACCGACCCGTTTCTCTCAGTGCTGAGCGGAAGCGGAACGTGTTGTGGTTGGCCACACGGGCACAGTGGGCCGGGCCGAAGCGCTGCAGCACAGCCTCAAAGACCCCATCACGCTCATCCCAAGCAAAATCGACATCGATGTCCGGGGGATCGGTCCGTTCAAGGGAGAGAAAACGTTCGAAGTAAAGGTGGTGGGCGATTGGGTCCACATTGGTGATGAAAAGGCTGTAGGAGACGATGGAAGCTGCCCCTGAACCTCTGCCACAGGTCCTGCTGCTCAGGCGAACGATATCGTGCATGACAAGAAAGTAGGGGGCAAACCCTTTCTTGCCGATGATGTCCAGTTCGTAGTCGATGCGTTCGAAGATTGCATCATTGATCTCTCCGTATCGGATTTCGGCTCCCTTGAGTACCCGTAGGCGTAGCTCATGCTCGACAGGGATTCCTGATTTTGTGGTGTAGGTTGGGAAAATCAAGGTTGAGGGGAAGGGATCGTAGGCAAGCAAGGCTTGTGTATGGGCTGCTGCCTCCGGCCAGCTGGAGAAAGCCTCTTCCCAACGTCTTTGGTCAAGCAGATATTTGGGCTTTCCGACGGTGTCTCCCTCCTCTAGTGATCCAAGGGTTTTGTGCAGGGCAATTGCACAGAGAATCCTATGGTTCTCCTCATCTTGCTTTTCCATAAAGAGAGCATCGTCCACGGCAAGCAGGGGGAGTCCGCTCCT
>JAAYQY010000446.1 GCA_012519125.1 Spirochaetales bacterium | reverse complement strand
TCGGCGGTGGTGGACAAAATCATAGAGAGGCATCTCGATGCTTTTGCCCTCCTTCAGCATTTTCAGCTGCTCATGCATCAGTTCCATATCAAACGCATCAGGATGATCAAAATTGAAAGCAGTGATATTCTCATTGCTGATGAATGTTGCCGACCGATAGTAGTTGTCCTGAGGAATGAAAACGAAATCGGAGCATACCTCGCTGATCTTGCGCACAATGGTTGACTTACCGGAGCCGGAGCCCCCGGTAATGCCAATGATCTTCACTGGTTTCATCATACATCCTTTTGCTTACAGCGTTCCAAACGCAAAGACCGTGGTGTGCTTGAAACTGCGGTCCTTTGAGAAGATACAGGAAGGGAACTGCTCCTGATTCGGACTATCCGGATAGTATTGCGTCTCAAAACACATGCCCGCATGCTTTGGATACGCGATCTTTCCCTTGCCGACTTCCTTTCCTTGGAGGAAATTGCTCGTGTACAGTTGCACGGCCGGAAGCGTGGTACTGATGCGCATCGTTCTTCCGCTGACCGGGTCAACCACTAGGGCAAACTCAGTAAGTTGCTTACTCTTGCTTGAAAGGATGAAACAGTGATCATAACCCCCTGCTTGCTCAATATCCTTTCCTACAGCCTTTTTCTTGGTGAAATCAAACGCTGTTCCTTTCACGGGCAGCACCTTTCCGGTTGGAATGAGGTTCGCATCCACTTCCAGGTAATGATCGCAGGCAAGCTGTACCTCATGACCAAGGATGGTTCCACTTGCGGCCCCTCCAAGATTGAAGTAGCTGTGATTGGTCAAATTGATCGGGGTTGGAGCGGAAGAAGTGGCTTCGTACTCAATCCTGAGCTCACCATTACCCAACAGCAAGTACGAAACCGTTGCCGTCACCGAAGCAGGAAAACCACCCTCACCATCAGGACTGAAGATGCTGAGAACGACCCCTGGGTTGCCATTGTACTCAAAAGTCTCCACATGCCAATTCTTCCACCCCCAGTTGGCAGATCCACTGTGCAGCGAGTTCTGCCCATCGTTCTGCTCCAAGGTGTACCGTTTTCCCTCAAGAATAAACTGGGCATGTGCAATCCGATTGGCGAAACGACCAACCGTCTGCCCAAAATAGGTTGTGGAACTCAGGTTGTCCAATGGATTGTCGAATCCCAGGACGATATCACGGATCTCACCTTTTGCATCCGGGGTCCTCAAAGTCTTCAGGTTAGCTCCAAGACTGAGAATTTGCGCAGTGACAGGGCCATTGGACAATGTCACCTGATAGATGGTTTCGCCTTGTGCGGTGGTTCCCACACTCTGTTTGGTCAGCATAATGCACTCCCTGGGAAATTTCCCTTCTTCTGCAAAAGTATACACCCCCTTCCGGGGGTGCCACAACCAACATTTTCAATCTCAAGGCAACTCAGTTCGAAGCATCATCACTCTTGAGGACTGCAAGGAAGGCGCTCTGGGGGATTTCAACGTTCCCCACCATCTTCATGCGCTTCTTTCCCTCTTTCTGTTTCTCAAGCAATTTCCTCTTTCGGCCGATATCACCACCATAGCACTTTGCCGTTACGTCCTTGCGGAAGGCTGTAATCGTTTCTCGGCTGACAATGGTGCCTCCGATGGCGGCCTGAATGGCAATCTTGAACTGTTGCCGGGGAATCTCTCCTCGCAACCGCTCACAAACCTGCCTGCCGCGAAGCTGGCTGCTTCCACGGAAGACCAACTGGCTCAGTGCATCGACAGGTTCTCCGTTCACCAGGATGTCCAATCTGACCAAATCTGTTTTCTTGTGACCAATGACCTGATAATCAAACGAAGCATAGCCGCGACTGATTGACTTGAGACGGTCGTAGAACTCAAAAAGAACTTCTGCAAGCGGCATCTCATAGATCAGCTCAACCCGCTTCTCATCAAGATAGTTCATATTGGTCTGCACACCGCGCTTTTCCATACACAGGGTGATGATCGGCCCGACAAACTTGGTGGGGGTGATGATATTTGCCTGGATATATGGTTCTTCGGCATATTCGACCCGCATCGGTTCGGGATAGTCGAGCGGATTGTCGATGAACAGCGTCTCCCCATTTTTCATATGAACAATATATTTTACTGAAGGGCTGGTGAACACAATGGAAAGACCAAACTCACGTTCGATGCGCTCCTGTACCACCTCAAGATGCAACATACCCAAGAAACCGCAGCGGAAACCAAAACCCAACGCAGCAGAAGAGTCCTTCTCATAGATGAGAGAGGCATCATTCAGCTTCAGTCGTTCGATGGCACTGACCAACTCCTCATAGTCATTGGTATCCACAGGATAGATTGAGCTGAACACCACCGGTTTCACATCCTTGAAACCCGGAAGCGGCTTCTTGGCCGGATGTGTTGTCGTGGTGATCGTATCTCCGACACGCACGTCGCTGATCGTCTTAACCCCGGTGATGACATACCCTACTTCACCAGCATGCAACTCCCCGGTTTTTATCAGATCGAGCTGGAAAATCCCAACCTCCTCCACCTTATAGCTGGAACCGGTATGCATGAACTTGATTTCATCGCCTACCTTCAGTACGCCATCAAAAACACGGCAGTGAACAATGACTCCACGATACGCATCATAGTGGGAGTCGAAAATCAGCGCCTGGAGGGGAAAATTATCCTTACCCTCGGGAGGCCCGATATGCGCTACTATCGCCTCAAACAGGTCGGCCACCCCAACACCAGTCTTGGCACTTACTTGTACGGCCATGGAACTATCGAGCCCAAGATCATGGTCGATCTGATGCAGGCAAGCCTCGATATCAGCCGAAGGCAGATCAATCTTGTTGATGACCGGAATAATCTCCAGATCATGCTCCATTGCCATGTACAGGTTGGCAAGTGTCTGAGCTTCCACTCCCTGGGAAGCGTCGATTAGCAGCAAAGCCCCTTCACAGGAACTGATTGCCCTCGATACCTCATAGGAGAAGTCTACATGGCCCGGGGTATCGACGAGGTTCAACTCGTATGTCTTCCCATTCTTTGCCGTATAGGGAATGGTTACCGCCTGGCTCTTGATGGTGATCCCTCGTTCCCGTTCGATATCCATATTGTCCAGGATCTGAGCCTGGGCAGGTCCTCTGGAAACATTGATCTTAGCCATCTCGACGAAACGGTCAGCAAGAGTAGACTTGCCGTGGTCGATATGCGCAATAATGCAAAAATTTCTTGTCAGTGATGAATCAGCACTCATGATGTTCCTTGTTCGTTCGGTTCTTGCTCGGGTTTGTTGTTCTCTTGCTCATTCTGTGCTCGCTGTTCCACTTCCGGCTCGAAATTCACCTCAAGCGGCTCGAATCCAAGTAAAATTCGAATTTGGGCATCATCAAGCGTCTCTTTTTCAACCAACTCATTGGTGAGTGCATCAAGCTGCTGCCGATGCGCGGTTAGCAACTCCCTGGTCTCTTCCATCGCTGAGTCCAGAATCTTGTGAATCTCCTGGTCTATGCGTTTTGCAGTCTCTTCACTATAGTCCTTGTGCTGGGTGATCTCCCTGCCCAGGAAGAGGGGCTCTGACTCATCGGCAAGATTTACGAAGCCCAAACCGCTCATCCCCCACTCAGTAACCATCCTGCGGGCAAGATCGGTCGCCTGCTTGATGTCATTACTGGTACCGGTAGTAGTTTCCCCATACACCATCTGCTCAGCCACATAGCCACCCATACACACCTTGATCCAGTCGTGGAGCATTGAGCGTGTCTTGGTATACGGGTCGCGCTCAGGGAGACTGACGGTGAGGCCAAGTGCTCGGCCATGAGGGATGATGGTCACTTTGTGCAGCGGATCAAGATGCTTGAGATAGTAGTGCAAGAGAGCATGCCCTGCTTCATGGTAGGCGGTAGCAAGCTTCTCCTCGTCGGTCATTGCACGACTCTTGCGCGCAACACCGAGCAGTATCTTGTCTCTCGCTTCTTCCATATCATCCATATTCACCGTTGTCTTGTTCTTTCGGGCTGCAAAGAGCGCGGCCTCATTGACAAGGTTGGCAAGGTCGGCACCACTGGTACCAGCCGAACCACGGGCAAGCCGCTTCAGGTCCACATCCTTTTCCAATTTGATCTTCCGGCAATGGATCTTCAGGATTGCTTCGCGCTCCTGGATATCCGGAAGGTCCACCACAACCTGACGATCGAAGCGTCCCGGCCTGAGCAAGGCGGGGTCAAGTACATCAGGACGGTTAGTGGCTGCCATGACGATGACACCGGTTGTTGTCCCGAAGCCATCCATCTCAACCAGGATCTGGTTCAGTGTTTGCTCTCGTTCATCATTTCCGCCACCAAGTCCACCACCACGGGTGCGGCCTACCGCATCCAACTCATCGATGAAGAGAATGCAAGGAGCGTGTTTCCTTGCCTGTTCAAACAGATCACGAACCCTTGCAGCTCCCATACCCACGAACATCTCAACAAAGTCAGAGCCACTGGTGTGGAAGAACGATACCCCACTTTCGCCGGCTACCGCTTTCGCCAACAGAGTCTTGCCGGTACCCGGAGGACCAACAAGCAGTACCCCTCGGGGTATCTTTGCCCCGACCTTGGTGAAGTGATCAGGGTGCTTGAGGAACGAAACCACTTCCTCCAATTCGTACTTGGCCTCAACTTGACCGGCCACATCCTTGAACGTGGTCTTTGTGTCTGTCTCCATGTACTCCTTGGCTTTGCTCTTGCCCAAGCTGGACATCATCTTTCCATTGAGCCCACTGGACTGACGGTAAAGCATGACGGTAAAGCCAATGAAAATTATCCAGGGAAGGAGTTGGAGAATAACCTGCAAGAACGAGATTTCCTGTACAGAGCCCGTAACAGCAATACCTTTCCCCTTCAAAGAGGGGAGCAGATTCTCATCAAAATAGGGAATTCTTGACTGGGCGGTAATACCATTCTTGAGGGAGAACCGGATCAAGGATTGCTCTTTGATCTCTACCTGCAGAACCTGCCCTGATTCAACATAGGCCAGGAAGGTAGTATACGGCACCACCTGGTCCTTTGCGGCACCGGCGGAATCGAAGAACATGTAGGCAAACATTATCGCCAAGGTGATGAACACAATCAGGGCGAACCGGTTTTTGGGATTGTTGGAAGGCTTGAAAGAAGGCTTCTTTCCGTCTTTCGGAGGACCTTGCCAATACTGGTTGGGATCCTGGTTCTCCGGCTTCTTATCCGATCCGCTGTCTTGGCTATCTTTTCTCAATTTCACTGCAATCGTTCCTTTTGTTACTACTATATATATTTGTCAACCTTCGGGCAAGGGGAGCTTTAAACCGCTTTGCAAGCCTGTCACGCCCCCCAAAGGGACGTGCAAACACCGCCACCACACCTGACCTATCGGCCAGTACAGGAACAGCAGGATGCTTCGCGCGATCTATCTTATAGTGTGCCAACAATTTTTTTACATTCACCACCCCAGCTTCCAATGCAATCACATCAGAATCTGCAGCAGAACGAAGCACTGGTTCATCGAGCATCGTTGCATCAATGCGAAGCAGGGTGGCATCAATGGTGGGATCTTCGTCTTGGATGGAGAACTCCACCTGATTGCCCACATCCAGGATTTGGGCATCTGAGGGCCGCTCAAGAGGCAAGCAAAAGTTCCAGACCTGTTCGATTCGCTTCCAAACCACGTACGATTTCGAGAGCGAGATACGCATGTTTGTGCTTTCAATAACCCATCGGGAAGTCTGGGTACTGGAGCTCAAAGCCGAGATCAAGCGGCCGATCAAGCCGTGGCTGATCCGCTTCTCACCCTCGAATCTGAGAGCCAACTGATAGAGAAACAGCTCTGCGACAGAGGGATGCAATGCTTGAAATTGTTCGAGAGGAAATGTCATGGTGTCATCGTGGAAGTTCACATTGCCCATGGCCCCAGCTACCAGGTCTTCCAACAACCTTCCAACAAGTGAGAAACGATCACTCATTCGTTGTACAGCTTGGTACGGTTCAGGAAACAGGGTACGAATCTGGGGAACCAAGGTATGGCGGATTGCGTTGCGCAAAAATGAGTGTTCCTTGTTGGAGGAGTCCTCAGACCAACACAGGCCCTTAGTACGCAGATACTGCTCCAGACAGGAGTGCTCCAGGCTGATGGCAGGTCTGATCAAGGAGAGCTCATCGGAAATACGACGTACTGGCTGGATGCCCTGCATGCTGATGACGGACGATGCATGAAACAGATGCATGAGAACCGTCTCCAGTTGGTCATCCGCATGATGGGCGGTTGCAAGGTATCGGAAACCTGCGTTTCGGCAGGCTTCCGACAGCGCTTCATAGCGAAGAGTTCGGGCAGCATCCTCGATGCCACCCCCTTTACGGGAAGCAAGGCCAGCAACCCGATCCTTACCCAGATCGAGCACCCGCAAAGCTACTGCAAGCTCCTCACAATTTGCCTTGTTCAACAGCAGTTCCTGTTTCAGCTCCTCATCATCCCGAAGCTGATGATTCACATACAGAGCGAGCAAGGGTCGTTTGGGGTGAATCGCCTTGAGGGCAACAAGCAGTGCAAGAGAGTCACAACCACCGCTGAAGGCTACAGCAATTCCTGCATCGGATGGAATACCGTGCTTGAAAAGAAATGATTCGATCTCACGTACTACGGTTGCGTCGGTTGTAGGCAAGCAATACCTCCTCGACCGGTTTCCCCTCCACCAACTCCTTCAGAGCCTTGGCAGCAAGCTCAATGCCAATCTGCAAGTCGGGATCGGTAGTACGGCCCAAGACGTGGTCAACTACGCTCGTACCCTCAGCGGGTCTTCCAATACCAATATAGATGCGTGTGAAGTCCCCACTGCCCAGATGCTCCATGAGGCTCTTGAGACCATTGTGCCCTGCAGAGGAACCACCCTTGCGGATTCGGATCATTCCCGGAGGAAGATCCATCTGGTCACAGACCACTACGATATCATGCGCTTTGGCATCAGGCCAGTGCCTGAGTATCGCTCCACTGTTGTTCATGTAGGTAAGCGGTTGCACCATGAGCACTTCCTGGCCTAGGCTCGCTATGCGTGCCTGTCGGTAAAGACGAAAACAGCGCTTTTTCAGCTTTACCTGAAAAAACGCTGCACAGGACTGAACCGCATCAAATCCGACGTTGTGCCGGGTGTGCTCATACTTGGTGCCAGGGTTACCCAGACCAAGCATCAACTTCATTTCTTTGCCTTATCAGCCTCAACCACAGGTTCAGCAGCCTCTGCTTCCTCAGCGACAGGAGCAACAACCTCTGCCTTGACGCCCTTCACAGATGCTACGGTCTTGGAAAGATCATCGAGTACCTTGACGTTTGCAGGGACGACGATATCCCTCAGGTGGAGCGCCTGGTTGATCTTGAGAGCGGAAACATTCGCTTCAAGAGACTCGGGAAGATCCTTGGGCAGACATTCGATTTCAACTTCATGGATGATCTGTTCGAGTACGCCACCTTCCTTGGTACCTTCCGGGTTACCCTTCAGTACGATGGAAACCAAAGTACGCAGGGCATGGCCGCGGGTAACTTCAAAGAAATCAACATGCTTGATTTCGCCCTTCATGAGGTCTTCCTGATAATCCTTCAAGAGACACTCATAGTTTTTCTTACCAACAGAAACCTTCAAAAGAGCGGTTTCAGAGAAATGGCGCATTTTATTGGTGAATTCACGTGCATCCAAACTGAGGTGGACAGGATCGTTCTTTCCATAGATGACAGCAGGAATGCGTTTTGCACGAAGCAGGCGGCGGGATCCGGCACTTCCGAAATCCTCGGTCCTCAATTCGGCTTTCAAACTCTTGTTTTCAGACATAAGAAACTCCTTGTACTCTCATTGGCCCATCGACTGATGTCCAATTACCATAGCATTTTGGGTATATAGTATACCACTAAGGCATGAGTATAGAGAGTTTGCCTACCAAAATACAAGTGCTTGGGTAGAAAAAAAGAGCAATCCACATAATGGACTGCCCTCTACTGGGAAGGAGGGATTCGAACCCCCGATGCCGGC
>JAAYQY010000445.1 GCA_012519125.1 Spirochaetales bacterium | reverse complement strand
GCTGAGAAAGCCCGAACTGCAGCCAAGGCGATGTTCCAAGGTGCGAACCTCGGACAGGAAGGTCGAGAAGGCATGCCATCGGTGACCCTTGAGAAGTCGGTTCTAGAGGCGGGAATCCCTGTGCTTGAACTCTTCTCCAAGACTGATCTTGCCGCTACCAACAGCGATGCAAGAAGACTGGTGAATGGTGGAGGAGCATGGGTTGGTGAGACTCGGATCGATGATCCGAAGACGCTCATCGACCAGACCTTCCTCGATAGCTTTGGGGAGATGATTCTCAGGGCAGGAAAAAAGCGTTATTTCCGAATCGTGGTGAAATAATCGTGTAAGATAGAAGAGGGGGGATTTCCCCCTCTCTTCATTGGGAGATAGAAAATGAAACGTTTGGTAAGTGTTCTTGTAGTGTGCCTCTTTGTCCTTTCGACAGTTGGCGCCCAGCCGGTTTCTGAGACCAAGACGGCCCAGCCGTTGGAGGTTCAGTTTGCAGTTATGGCAGGTCCTACGGGCTTTTCCTCTGTCGCGCTTGCCCAGAATGGCGGAAGACTCAGCGATGAGCTGAAAGTCAATCTTCAGGTTTTTCCGTCACCGAACGAGGTAATCGCCCGTTTGGCCAACGGGGAACTGGATTTTGCGGCTCTTCCGTCCAACCTTGCTTCCATCCTCTACAACAGAGGATTGAAGGTGAAGCTCGCGGCAGTCATCGGAAACGGGATGCTCAGCGTTCTTTCCAGTGATGGATCTGTCCAGGGTGTGGAAGATCTGTTGGGAAAAACAGTCCATGTTCCTGGAGCGGGATCGACACCCGACCAGATGAGTCAGCTTCTGCTTGCCCAGGCAGGTTTGGTTGCAGGCTCTGATGTGGTGCTTGACTATTCGATTGCAGCTCCAGCCCAGCTCGCGCAGATGGTTATCGCCGGAAAGGTTGAGCTGGCAATGCTTCCCCAGCCGTTTGTCTCCATGATTCTTGGCAAAAGTGCAAAAGCTGCTGAGGTGCTGGACGTACAGGCACTCTATCACTCGCTCTCTGGTGTAGAATCCTATCCGATGAGTGTGTTGGTGGTCAGTGAGTCATTCATGAAGAACCATCCTCGCGCACTGGCAACCATCCTCTCTGCGTATGAGGAGTCGGTAGCGTGGGTGAATGCAAATCCCCAGGAAGCAGGGAACGCAATTGAGGAGGCTGGCATCATGGCTTCCGCCATGGCCACTCCTGCAATCCCATCCTGCAACTTGGTATTTGTTCCCAGCTCTGAGGCTAAGGATGCAGTGCAGGCCTATTACAGCTTCCTTCACTCCTTCAGCCCAGCTTCCATCGGGGGAAAGGTCCCCGGTGACGATTTGTACCTCTAGGGAGTGCGCATGCAAAGGGTCAAGCGGAATCTGGTACTGTTGATCTCCTCGCTTCTGCTCCTGCTGATATGGCAGGTGGGATCGATGATGCTCGATAGCCAGATTCTGCTTCCAGGCATACCTCCGGTAGCCCAAGCCCTCCGTACCCTCATAGCCCAGCCTCCCTTTGCACACAATATCCTCTCCACAGCGTTGCGAGCCTTTCAAAGCTTTCTGATCATCGTCATCAGCGCAACGGTGGTTGGGGTGCTTGCAGGGAGGTTTGAGTATCTGAGCATTGCGCTCCGACCCTTTGTCACCACCTTGAAAGCCATTCCGGTGATGAGCATCATCCTCCTTGCTTTCATCTGGTTCTCCAGTGGAACCGTACCTCTTTTTTCAGCTTTTCTGATGGGTTTCCCTGTCATGTATGTGCAGATTGAGATGGGGGTGAGGCAATTGGATCGAAATCTTGAGCAGATGTGCACCCTCTATGAGTTCAGGCCGTCTGACAAGCTGCTTCATTTCATCATCCCCTCGATGACCAGCTGGTTCATTGCTGGATCCAGAACCGCTTTGTCCATGGTGTGGAAGGTGGTGATAGCCGCCGAAGTGTTGACAGTCCCCCGGTATGGGGTTGGTGCACGGATGCAGCTGGCCCAAGTACAACTGCAAACCGATTTGGTGTTGTCCTGGACACTGATCGCCATCATGCTTACCGCTTTGGGAGACCTGTTGTTTGATGCCTTGGTGCATTTGGCGGCCTATCTGAAGAGGAAGATTGATGCGAGGGGGGTCCCATGCAGTTCCTAGAGATCAGCAAGCGATACGAGCAGAACGTGGTCTTCGACCACTTTTCACTGGATATCCCTGTGCAATCCATTCTCTCTGTGGTTGGTCCATCGGGAGAAGGGAAAACCACCTTGCTGCAGATGGCCGCAGGGTTGCTCGAGCCTGATGGCGGAAGCATTCGCAAAGAGACAAGCGAAGAGGGGAGCGTGAGTTACTTGTTCCAGGAGAGCCGCCTGCTGGGATCGAGTACCGTCTATGCGAATGTGGAGCTCGCCTTGCGAAGGTCTCACAGTTCTGAAACGGAGCGGAGGCAGATTGCACTGCACTACCTTGCGATGGTCGGGCTCTCAGGGAGCCTTGCCCTCTATCCGTCACAACTGTCAGGAGGAATGCGTCAAAGGGTGGCAATTGCTCGCGCATTTGCCCATCCAGCCAACCTGATGTTGCTTGATGAGCCGTTCCAGAGCCTGGACATCAAGCTCAAGTTCTCCTTGGTGGATGCCTTTTTGAAGCTTTGGGAAGAGCAGCCCAGGACCACCTTGTTCGTCACCCACGACCCGAAAGAAGCCCTGATGCTGGGTGATGCGGTCTGTTGCCTGGGCGATCCGAAAAAACCTCTATGGTACCAACAAATAGATATTCCCCGCAATGCGAGGAATATCACAGATGCCAAGATGCTGGCATGGGAAGCTACGCTGGTACGTACCTTGGTGAACGCCTAAAGCTCCACCTTCCAAAGTCCGTGCAGATTGCAGTACTCGTACACAGCAACAGCCTTCTCATTGTCCAGTGCAAACGTTGCATGGGGCTTGCCGTCCACTGGCAGGCTCTTGCGCATTCCACCCATATCGGTCTGGACATAGATGAATGCGATGTGGTGTTCCTTGGTCATAGGATGGTCAACCGACCCCACGTTCACCGAGAGCTTGTTTCCTTCGACGGTAACCACAGGTACATGCTTTTCCTTGGCTGCATCAACAGTATTGGCCTTCAGTACGATCATCTCTTCGCCGCAGCAAGAGATCTTTGGGCCACGGTCGATAACCTTGGCAACAATGTTTCCACAATGTTTGCAGATGTAAAATTCTTGTTCTTTCATCGGTGTTCTCCTTGGCATCAGTATACCCGAGATTTTGCCTCTCGTACAGCCGAGTTTGCCCTGGGCAAAAGGAGAGGCAGGCCATCGGCCTGCCTCTGTGGTGAGTTGGAATGTGCTTAGACGTAGCCTTGAGCAATCATAGCCTCGCTTACTTTCAAGAATCCTGCGATGTTGGCACCATCGACATAGTTGTCCTTGGTGCTGTACTTTTCAGCAGCATTGCTTACTGATGCATAGATGTTCTTCATGATCTGCTGCAGCTGTTGGTCTACCTGCTGCGGTGTCCATTGAAGCTTCTGGCTGTTCTGGGCCATCTCAAGACCGGAGACGGCAACTCCACCTGCATTGGAAGCTTTTCCTGGGGCATGGAGAATGCCTGCTTCCTTGAAGATGGCATCTGCCTCCAGCGTGGTAGGCATGTTTGCACCTTCACCGACAAGCTTGATCCCGTTTGCGATCAGGTTCTTTGCATCTTTTGCATTGATCTCGTTCTGGGTGGCACAGGGGAATGCATAGTCAGCCTTGACATCCCACAGAGGATTGCTGTCTGAGCCTCCATTGTGGGGAATGTAGGTGGCTTCGGGGTATTGCTGGGCATACTCGGCAATTCTTCCTCTCCTGACGTTCTTCAGCGTTTTCACATAGGCGAGTTTCTTTGCATCAATACCACTTGGATCGAGCAATACACCAGTGGAGTCACTGAAGGATACCGGCTTTGCTCCCATGTGCAGCAGTTTTTCGACGGTGAATTGGGCAACGTTCCCGCTGCCGCTGACCAAACAGGTCTTGCCATCCAAACTCTTTCCTTTCGCTTCCAGAATGGCAGCCGAAAGATATACCAGACCATACCCGGTGGCTTCTGGTCGGATGTAGGAACCACCATAGGAGGGGCCCTTTCCGGTGAGCACTCCAACCGAACGGTTGGTAAGGCGCTTGTACTGGCCGAACATATAGCCGATCTCTCTTCCCCCTACACCAATGTCTCCGGCGGGAATATCGGTATCCTCACCAATGTGGCGGG
>JAAYQY010000037.1 GCA_012519125.1 Spirochaetales bacterium | reverse complement strand
GCCGGCCCGGTGGCCACAGCAGGGTGGACACACCCGTTCCCATCCCGAACACGGAAGTTAAGCACCCTCACGCCGATGGTACTACGGTTAGCCGTGGGAGAGTAGGTAGCCGCCGGGCCTCTTTTTTGCCAATCACCGGCTTGCCGGTATGATATACATAGATGGAGTAGAGGACGCGAAAGCGTCCTCTTTCCCTTTTTTAAGGGCTTTAGTTTAAACAGCTAGTCTAATGATAGGATATAGAGAGGCTTTCTGGCCTTCTGCTCTTGTCCAATACAATCCTTTTCACTATGATGGTAACAATTCATCAACCTAATGAATATAGAGGGTATAAGTATGCAAATTATGTTGCAAAATCTGAAGAGAACCTACGGTACACTGCATGCAGTGAACGGGATCAGTCTCTTCATACCCTCGAATACCATCTACGGCATCATAGGTAAAAGTGGTGCAGGCAAGTCCACTTTGGTTCGCCTGATCAGTTTGCTCGAACGTCCGGATGCGGGTGAGGTTCATTTTGATGACAGCAGAGTCGACAATTTGGATAAGGCCAGCTTGATCCAAAGACGCCGGCGTATTGGCATGATTTTCCAGAACTTCAATCTCTTCTCCAGCAGAAATGCAGAGCAAAACATTGCCTATCCCCTGGAAATAAACGGAACGCCAAAGGCTGAGATCAAGGCTAGGGTTGAGCAGCTGCTCTCCCTTGTCGGATTGGATGGGAGAGGCAAGGCTCCTATCAGTACCCTCAGCGGCGGGCAGAAGCAACGCGTTGCCATTGCTCGGGCTCTTGCATGCAATCCTGACATACTCTTTTGTGATGAGGCTACCAGTGCCCTCGACCCGCAGACAACCCACTCCATCCTCTCCCTTCTGAAAGAGATTCAGCGGAAGATGAGCTTGACGGTTGTCATGATCACCCACCAGATGGAAGTGGTTCGTGATGCCTGCGACCAGGTTGCTGTCCTCAATGATGGAAGTGTGGTGGAGCAGGGCTTGGTAACCGATATCTTTGCTCATCCGCAAAGCGAAGTGACCAAGGATTTTCTCACCCATCTTGTGGGAGTTGACGAAGCTGCGTCCTCTGATGATCAGATGGTGCATTGGTCGAAGAAACGAGGGGCATATACCCTTCGGTTTCGCGGTGGCACCACAGACCAGCCGATTCTCAGCAAGATTACCCGAACGACCGGAGTGGATTTCAATATCCGCGCCGGGGGAGTCCAGAAAGTCGGGGATATGGAGATAGGGACTATGCTCGTCGATATCAGTGGGTCAGAGGAAGAACGCGCTCGTGCAGTAGAGGCGTTGAACCAGATGGGCGTTGTGGTTGAAGAGGAGGAACTGGTATGAGCAAAATCTGGATGCTGGTTTTCGACTCCACCCTACAAACACTGAGCATGGTTTTCTTCTCAACTCTTTTCTCTCTCATTCTTGGCCTTCCGCTCGGAATCCTGCTCTCTGCAACTTCTCCTGAGGAGCAGGGAGGCATCATCCCGCGTCCTGTGCTGAACAATATCCTGGGAAGAGTGGTCAATGTATTGCGCTCATTTCCCTTCATCATCCTGATGATTCTCCTCTTTCCTCTCTCTCGTCTTCTGATTGGAACAAGTATCGGTACCACCGCTACGATTGTACCGCTGTCCATTGCGGCAGCACCGTTTGTGGCTCGAGTCATCGAGACCGCACTGAAGGAGGTGGATCCGGGGGTCGTTCAGGCCGCCCGTGCTATGGGATCCACCAATTTCCAGATTGTCCGGAAAGTGTTGATTCCTGAAGCCCTTCCCTCCTTGGTCAGCGGTGTAACGCTCACCATCATCAACCTTATCGGGTACTCGGCAATGGCCGGGGCCATCGGAGGAGGCGGCCTGGGGGATCTGGCCATCAGATATGGCTACCAACGCTTCCGTGGCGATATCATGTTCATCGCCGTCGTAATCATTCTGGTTCTCGTTGAGATCATCCAGGTGATAGGCAACAAAATCAGCGCAAAACTGCTAGCCAGACGCTGATCATCTGAGCACATACCTCTCGCCGACTGGGGAGAGAAGGAGTAATGTATGAAAAAGATTGTAAGCCTTTTCGTAGTACTGTTGGTCGCTGCATCCCTGTTCGCAGCTGGCACCAAGGAAGAAGCCAACTCCAAGACCATTCTTGTGGGAGCAACCCCCGAACCCCATGCCGCTTTCCTCAGTCTCGTGGTTGAGGACCTGGCAAAGGAAGGGTACACCCTCAAGGTACAGGAGTTCACCGATTATGTGACCCCCAATGAAGCTTTGGAGAGCGGAGAGTTGGATGCAAACTTCTTCCAGCACATCCCCTACCTGGAATCCTTCAACAAGGAGAAGGGCTATCACCTGGCTAACGCTGGTGGCATCCATGTCGAGCCGTTCGCCCTGTACTCCAAAAAGTACAAGACCCTCGCCGATCTTCCCGTCGGTGCCACGATTGCCATCCCCAATGACCCGACCAACGAAGGTCGTGCATTGTTGCTGCTGCAGAGTGCTGGTTTGCTGACCCTCACCGCCAATGCAGGACTTGAGGCTACTCCGCTCGATATCGCTGCCAACCCGAAGAACCTGAGGTTCCGTGAAATCGAGGCAGCAAGCCTTCCCCGTGTACTGCAGGACGTTGACGCAGCCATCATCAACGGCAACTATGCCATCCCTGCCGGCCTGATCGCAACCCGCGATGGCTTGGTGGTTGAAGGTGCAGACAGCCCGTATGTGAACGTCATTGCCGTAAAGCAGGGACGTGAGCAGGATGCCGGTATTGTTGCTCTGGTCAAAGCCCTTCGCGGGGAGAAGATCAAGGCATATGTGGCCGAGCACTACACCAATGGTGAGGTTGTACTCGTTTCCAAGTAAGCAGTGTCATTCATGTATGGACCTCCCGGTTTCGGCTGGGAGGTCTTTTGCATAGTTATGCGTGTGTATTGCGTAAATGAGGATAAATATGCAAAATAATTGACAGAAAATGCATAAATATGTACGATACAACCCTACAGCAACGGAGGAAACCATGAAATCACTGAAGGGACGCAGCTTTTTGACACTCAAGGACTTCACCACCGAGGAGATTCTTGCTCTTTTGCATCTCTCGCTTGAACTGAAAGCGAAGAAGAAGGGAGCCTCGTACGATGCTTCTTTGCAGGGCAAGTTGCTTGCAGGAAAGAACATCGTCCTCATCTTTGACAAAAGCTCGACCCGCACCCGTTGCTCCTTTGAAGTGGCAGCCTTCGATGAGGGGGCTCAGGTGACCTTTCTCACCAACAGCCAGATGGGCAAGAAAGAGTCAATCGAAGATACGGCAAAAGTACTTGGTCGCCTCTATGACGGTATCCAGTACAGGGGGTTCTCACCCGCTGTCATCCGCGAGATTGCCCAGCACAGCCAGGTTCCCGTATGGAATGGCCTTACCGATGATGACCATCCCACCCAGGTGCTTGCCGATGTGCTGACAGCCATGGAGCATACAGGCAAGGATCCGAATCAACTGAAGTTCGCCTATATCGGGGATGGAAGGAACAATGTCTCCAATGCCCTGATGATCGGCGCAGCCAAGCTGGGAATGGAGTATAGGATCGCCGCCCCCAAGGAGCTTTTCCCCGATGAGAGTCTGGTCGCCTCCCTTGCAGAAGATGCCAAGCTAAGTGGTGCCAAAATCGTGGTCACCACCGACCCGAATGAGGCGGTGAAGGGTGTTGATGTCATCTACACCGATGTGTGGGTATCGATGGGTGAAGAGGACCAGACCGAAAAGCGGGTGAAGTTGCTCAAGGAGTATCAGGTGACGATGGATCTGTTGAAAGCTTCTTCCAATCCCGAGGTGCTCTTCGAACACTGCCTTCCCTCGTTCCACGATCTCAATACCAGTGTGGCACAGCAAATTCATGAACAGTTTGGCTTACGCGAACTGGAAGTCACAGATGAGGTGTTCCGCAGCAGCCATTCGGTGGTTTTTGATGAAGCGGAGAATCGCATGCACACCATCAAGGCCGTCATGGTGGCAACCCTTACCGACCTGCTCTGATATCCGGCAGAGGCTTTTCGTGCTAAGCTGAAAAGAGGAGCGAAGAGCATGGATGCATATCGGAAGCAGAGAGAAAAGATATTTCAGAAGCTGGGCAAGGCAAAGCAAATGGTCCTTGCCACCAGCTTTGAGGGTCGTACCACAGCAAGGACGATGAGTTGTGTCTTCATCGATGGATGTTTCTACTTCCAGACCGACAGGACCTTTCTCAAGTATGGGCAGATGAAGGGCAACCCTTCTGTGGCTCTCTGCTTTGACAACATCCAGATTGAAGGAGTGGCAGTAGATCTGGGCCACCCTCTCGATGCGTGCAATGCGACTTTTGCTGCTGCATACCAGCAAGCCTATCCTGGTTCCTATGCTGCATACTCAGGGATCGAAACCGAGGTGCTTTTTCGTGTGGAACCTCTCCGTATTACCTGTTATGAGTATGAGAATCATGAACCAGTTATGAAGATAATATCTTGTAAAGAAGAGAGTTATCGTGAATTATGGCCTTTAGGTGGTCCTCGTTGAACCAGTTTTTGGAGTCAAAACCATTTGCTGTGTCAAAATGATACATTCTTTCGGCCGTTGAGTAGTGTGAGGGTGCAGATTGCCCCAGCAAGGTGTTTGTGCGGGATGCAAGCAAGCAACTCTTGCTGGTGAAAAATTTATAAAACAATACTATATAAACAAATAAAGTCTTCGTGTTGTGCTGAATGGAACTTGGCACGCTTGTTGCAGTGTACTTAATGAACCCGATGAGGGCAGAAAACAGAACAACAAGAACACGGAGGTGTACTATGAAATACTTGGCTAAAAGAAACTATGATTCCCCGATGGTGTCAGCCTTTGACTCGCTGTTCGACAACATGCTCGGCGATTGGGGCCTGCTGCCTTCCAGAATGCCTGCCGTCGACATTACCGAAACATCGGATGCATATGTCCTTGAGGCGGAGCTTCCCGGTTACAAGCAGGAGGATGTGAAGGTGAGCGTAGAGAAGCATGTTCTGAAGCTCAGCTCCACCAAACAGAGCAGCAAGGAAGAGAAGGACAAGAAGCGTCTGGTTTCTGAACGTTGTTACCAGTGCTTCGAGCGCTCCTTCACCCTCCCTGAGGATGTGAACGAGCAGAAGATCGAGGGAGAGTTTGCCGATGGCATTCTCAAGCTCACCCTTCCCAAGATGGAAGTGGCAAAGCCCAAAGCAATTGAAGTGAAAATCAAATAAGTGGTTGAAGAACCATCCCGTACTTGCAAGGCCCCGCACACGCGGGGTCTTGCTTTCAGAAGGTGCTGATCAGGCGGTTGTAGAACTGCTTGGCCAAGGCGATGTTCTCGCATCCGATCCGCTCATCGGGACCGTGCATGCGCGCTATCTCCCGCTTGTTCATCCTTGCTGGGGTGAAACGGAAGACCTGGTCAGAGAGCGCTTGGTACTTGCGTGCATCGGTGGCTCCGAGCATGAGGTAGGGGGTGACCAAGGCTTCGGGAAAGGTCGAGAGGATGGTGCTTTTCAGTCCAGCAAAGACCTCGGTGTCGGTTCGGCTTACCAAGGAAGGTGGGGTGTGCCGAAGAATGCTGACTTGAATGGAGGGGTCGGCGAGTGTTCGCTTCACCCATGCAATCGCCTCCTCTTGCTTCTGGCCGATCAGAAGGCGGATATTCACGTGGGCTTTTGCCTCCAAGGCTATGACGTTGCTTTTGTCACTGGCACTGACGACGGTGGGAACCACGGTCGTGCGTATCAAGGCATTGAGGGTGGGGTTCTTGGAGAAGAGGGAGAAGAGCACTTGTTTGAAGAGTCCTGGATTGAGAAAGAGCAGGCTGTAACCGAACGGCCCCTGTTGTCCAAGGCTCTTGAGCATTGTGCGCACCGGTGCAGTCAGATAGGGACGCATCTGGTGCCTCTCCAAGCGGGCAAGTCCTTTGGAAAGTGTCCCCAGCGCGGTAGGAAATGAGGGGGTGGAGGAGTGCCCGGCTTCCCGTTTGACTCTGAGCTCGAGGTCAAGATACCCCTTCTCTGCAACTCCCACCACGGCAATGCTCTGCTTGAAGCCCTTGATGTAGTTCTGACTCACCACACCTCCCTCATCGAGGACCAAGGAGAAATGCAATCCTTGCTCGGCAAACCAAGAGGAGATGCGCGTTGCTCCTTCGCCGGATGCGTTGCACTCTTCGTCGCATCCAAAGGCAATGTACCAGGTGCGGTGAGGTTGCTCCCCTCTTTGAAGCATCTCTTCGCATGCTTCCAAGATTGTTATCACTTGCAGCTTGCAGTCAAAGCTTCCCCGACCCCAGACATATCCATCAGCAATGTGTCCTGCAAACGGAGGGTGACTCCACTCATGTTCCACAGCTCCTACGACATCGAGGTGGGCGGTGAGCAGTGCGGGTTCACAGGATGCATCTTTTCCCTCGAAGCGATATACAAGGTTGTGAGGGCCGAGTTCTGCATCGGTTAGGCGCATGGTTTCGCACAAGCTGTAGGTCTTGGAGAGCAACTGCTGCAAGCGAGTGAAAGCCTCCCATTCGGTTGCATCGGCATTTTCATGTGAAATGGTCCTGCAACCGATCGCCATAGAGAGTGCTTGCTCAGCATGGGGATCACGCACTGCTTCGGGGCCTTGGGCGCTGGAGAGCGTTGTCTCCCTTTGCATGAGTGTCTTGGCTGTCAGAATGAGCAGGAAAAGCAAAAGGACAGAGCCCAGAAGGGAGAAAAGCATAATGAAACTCCAAATGCGTTCTAGTGTTTTTTACAGTATAATGCTATATTGTAGAACAACAATACTTTTCCGCCAGGTGCATACGGGAGATTGGACTGATGCCCAAGAAGATTGATCATGAGCTAAGAAAGGAGAAAATCCTGCAAACTGCCCTCAAAGTGTTTGCAAGGGAGGGTTATCGCGACTCAAACCTCTCCTTGATCGCCACCGAGTGTGGCATCTCCCGGCCTACCATCTATCAGTATTTCAAGGACAAGGAAGAGATCTACTACTATGCCGTAAAACTGGTGACCGGCAGGATGTTCAACAAGTATGCTTCCTTTGCCTGGTCGACCGACCAGGATTATGTCTGCCGCATCACCACCATCTGCCTGGACATCATGCAGACAGCAAATGAGCATGACGGGGAGTTGACCAGCTTGGTGGATGTCATGCTGCAGATGAAAAAAGAGGGCCGGGATTTCAACGAGATTGTACTCAGGCGGACGGCCAAGCTCACAATCCTGTTCAAGCGCCTTCTGCGCATGGGCATCAAGGCAGGGGATATCATCGAGTGTGATGTGAACAAGGTTGCCGATCATCTCTTGCTTCTGCTTGAGTCCTCGTGCTTCCAGGTTGCTTTCCTCGATACCTTCGATATGAAGCTCAGCCAGCAGTTGGTCAGCACGTATCTGGAATTCTACCGCCCAAGTTCTCGTTCCTAGCCGATAGGCACAATTCTCACTATATTTGTTGTGTACAGGAATGAACCCGTCAGGGTTCGGTTGCTTCATACCCAAAGGTGAGGAGTATCCATGAATAGTGACAAAATGACCATCAAATTACGGCAGGCCATTGGTGATGCCGACATGCTTGCCCATGATCGTGGGAATGCAGAGATAACCTCAGAGCATCTTCTGCTTGCCCTGCTTTCCCAGAAAGAGGGGCTGCTGCCCCCACTCTTCGAACGCTTGGGCGTACCCGCCCAAATGGTGGTGGGCAAGCTCACCGAGCTTGTGGACAAGCTACCCAAAGCATATGGTGCAAGTGCTCAGCGCTCCCTTTCTGCGCAGCTGGGCAACCAGCTGTATGCCGCCGAGAAAATCGCTTCAGATTTCAAGGACCAGTACCTGAGTGCAGAACACGTCCTGCTTGCCATACTCGAGGATGGCTCAGCTGCAGGCAAGGCTCTGAAGAGCTTGGGGGTAAGCAAGGATTCAGTCATGCAGGCCTTGCAGACGATCAGGGGGAACCAGTCCATCCAAAGCGAAGACCCTGAGAGCCGCTATCAGGCATTGGAGAAGTATTGCAAGGACATGACTGCCCTCGCCAGGCAGGGCAAGCTCGATCCGGTCATCGGACGGGACGAGGAGATTCGGCGTCTGATGCAGGTTCTCTCACGCAGGACGAAGAACAATCCGGTACTCATCGGAGAGCCGGGTGTGGGAAAAACGGCCATTGTTGAAGGGCTTGCCCAGCGTATTGCCGGCGGCGACACCCCTGAGTCCCTGAAAAACAAGCGTATTCTCAGTCTTGATGTGGGTGCTCTGGTTGCAGGTGCGAAGTTCCGAGGCGAGTTTGAGGAACGCCTGAAGGCTGTGGTGAAGGAAGTCACCTCCAGTGAGGGTGCCATCATCCTCTTCATCGATGAGCTGCACACCATCGTCGGGGCGGGAGCGAGCGAAGGGTCCACCGATGCTTCCAACCTGATCAAGCCGGCTTTGGCAAGAGGCGAGCTCCATGCCATTGGGGCAACGACCTTGGATGAGTACCGTAAGTTCATTGAGCCTGACAAAGCTCTGGAACGACGCTTCCAGCCGGTCTACACCAAGGAGCCCTCGGTTGAGTCGACCATTGCCATCCTCAGGGGGCTGAAGGAACGCTATGAGGTTCACCACGGGGTAAGGATCAAGGACGAAGCCTTGGTTGCGGCCGCAACGCTGAGCAACCGTTACATCACCAACCGCTTCCTTCCCGACAAGGCAATCGACTTGGTTGATGAGGCTGCAAGTCAGCTGAAGATGGAGATTGAGAGTCAGCCGGAAGAACTCGATCAGATAGAGCGAAAGATCCTGCAGCTGAATATCGAGGAGCAAGCCCTGTCCAGAGAGACTGACAAGGCGAGCAAGGATCGGCTGGAGAAGCTGCACAAGGAGAGGAGCGAGCTTCAGGGAAGGCGAGATGCCATGCATCTGCAGTGGGGCAACGAGCGCTCGTTCATTGCCAAGCTGAGGGAGAGCAAGGCCCAGCTTGAGCAGTTGAAGGTGGAAGAGCAGCGGGCAGAGCGGGATGGAGATCTTGCCAAGGCTGCGCAGATCAAGCACGGCCAGATTCCCCAGCTCACCAAAGAGATTGCGAGCATGGGTGAGCAGCTCGCCGGCGTGCAAACCGAAGGCAAGCAGATGCTTCGTGAGGAAGTCAGTGAGGACGACATTGCCCGGATAGTGAGCAACTGGACAGGAGTTCCTGTGGCGAAGATGAAGGGCAGTGAGATGCAAAAATACTTGCAGCTGGAAAAGACGCTTTCTGAACAGGTGGTGG
>JAAYQY010000444.1 GCA_012519125.1 Spirochaetales bacterium | reverse complement strand
CCAACGAGGCAAAGGGCATGAGACGTCTACGCGGGAAGCCTGCAATCTCGGTTGTCTTGGAGTACCCTTCCTTATTGGGCAGGTATGCTTCCCATACATCACCGATGGTTTCAGAATCGGGATGCAGCGTATCAAGCAGGAAATACATATGCCTGATTGCACACTCACGGGCAAAAATGAACTGCTGGAACTTCTCCAAGCCCTTGATCACCATGAAGGTGTTCACTGAGAGCACCCCTCCACAATGTCCATTTCCTTCCTCACTGAAAGCAGGAGAGGAGACGGGAACACCGGGGAACGGATTGTCCGTACCGAACTCTTTCGGATCATGCAGGTACTCAATCATGTAGGCTGCACGCTCGTCATTGGGGATTTCGGCAAGCATCGTCCAGTAGGCACCGATGAACTTGTGATTAAGCCGATTCTCCTTGATGTCGAGGTCGTAGTAGAAGTTTGTCTCGGGATCCCACATCATGCTGTTGATCCTCGTCTTGAGAGAGAAGTATATCCGCTTGTAACGGAAACTCAGCTCCTTGTCGTTGAGGATGTCACCAATGGCGGACATGTAGAGGGCATTGACGGCAAGCTGGGCGTTGAAGTCCAGTGGATAGTACACATGGTCGCGGGGAGTATTTCCCGTCTGGCAGGCTTCTACAGGGACACTGAACAGTCCATTGGGTTTCTGGAATGTTGCCTGAATCCAGGAAAAGTACTTCTCAAGGATAGGAACAATGTCCTTCAACCGCTTCTTGTTACCGATCTTGTGGTAGAAACCATGCTCTACATAGGCAAACAACGGGGGAAATATTCCCTCCGGATTGGCAGCAGTGAAAACGGGCTTGCCATCTTCGATCGAATACTCACCACGAATCGCACCGTTTGCTTCCTGCTTCTGATAGAAATAGTCGAGCAGAGGAAACGGCGAATTATTCTGGTTGCTATACACCAAAAACAGGGAGGTAAAGCATGATAAATACTGATTGAAGGTGGTCTGGCCGGGATGGGAAAGATAGGAACCATTGAAGCCGTTTGCCTCCGTTCCTTGTTTCCACAGTTCGTCAATCCAGACCCATGACCTGTCGTACATATCGACGAAATCCTGGTCATAAAAATGTACGAACGGCACCATATCCTTTATCAAATTGGGAACTCCTTACTCAGCAGGTAAACACTGGAAAAACTACATAAGACGCGCATTTTTAAAGATATACTCTCTTTTCAGAGAAGTCAATCGCATATACAACAAGATACAGAAACAACAGAAATATTCTAAAACTGAGACCTTTCTTTTTGATGTTTCCCAATAATCATTTATATAATAGCTAATTATCCCCGATTCGGAAAGTCTTTTTTTTTTACAAATCAGCATATCTCCTTATCTTTCATCACTACAGCATTCCCTCTGGACATGGTTTCGCAAAAATCGTGTTTTTTCAGCAAAATACCGGTAACACAGACTCCAGCAATCGTGCGGTAAACTCCATACAACCCAAAGAAATCTCCTCTCCGTCCACATGAATCGGCATCAGATTATCGCTGCTGATCATCTTCACATACTTCACCCGTTTGACACTGAACTGCTTCAGCTTTACTTGCGTCCCCTTGAAAAACGTAAGAGCGATGGGAACCAACTTGTAGCTGGCCACAGGTGTATTGGCATATACAACATCGAAATACCCATCATCGAAGAGTGCATCCGGCCCCATGAGGAACGCAGACCCCATTCGCCTTCCATTGCAAATGCTCAGCTGTTGGGTTTTCAGATTGATGACCTCATCATCAAGCGTGAGCTGGACGGTGTAGGGATCAGGATAGTTGATCAGGATCCTGATGAGAGCCAGCACGTAACTAAGGGTTCCGGTCACATGCTTGAAATCACTGGCAAGAAAGTTGACCAAGGGTTCAAATCCTACTCCTTGCCCATTTACAAAGAACCTCCCCTCTGGATAGTTTCCCCCATAGGTGACCCCTGCATCGATGACTCTGGTTCTCCCTGCAAGGATGGTGGAGCAAGCCTTCGCCAAATCCTTTGGAATGCCCATACCCCAAGCAAAATCATTTCCCCTTCCGATGGGAATAACCCCCATGACCGGACAGGGAACACCATCCTTGGTGACTGCTTTCAGGATGCCGTTGGCAACCTCGTTCACCGTCCCATCGCCCCCGGCTGCTATAATGGGATTCCTCCCCGCCAATGCCGCTTCATAGGCAATCGATTGTGCCCCTTCCCCCACTTTGGTATGGGAAAGAGTGACCTTCGCCCCACCCGAGGAGAGCAACGTCTGTATCATCCTCTCCTGCTTCTTCGCCCGTCCTTTGTCCGCATGGGGATTGAGGATGACAAAGAGCTCATTTTGCTGCATGGTTGCACTCCTTTGATGCTCCGACGAAGGCTATTTACACCCAAGAGGCAATCCCCTATCATTGCGATGTGAAAACCTACGCCCCTCGCTCTGCATTTCTTCCTACAACACAAGAAGATTTGCACAATCGGTCCTGGGACCAAATCGACATCGCCTTCATCAGCGCAGATGCCTACGTTGACCATCCCTCTTTCGGAACAGCCCTACTGGCCAGACTGCTCGAGCGGGAGGGTTATCGTGTGGGTATTATCGCACAACCTTCTTGGAACTCAACCAAAGATTTTCTCAAAATGGGAAAACCCAGACTCTGCTGTATGATCAGCGGAGGGAATATCGATAGCATGGTATCCCACTATACTGCCAACCAGAAGATCCGAAGCGAGGATGAGTACAGTCCAGGGGGCAAAGCAGGCCTTCGCCCCGACCGACCGACACTGGTCCATACTGCCTTGGCCAAGCAAGCCTACGGCAGTGATATTCCTATCATCATAGGGGGGTTGGAAGCATCGCTGCGAAGACTCAGTCATTATGACTACTGGTCCGACAAGGTTCGAAAGCCCATCATCCTCGATGCCAAGGCCGATCTTTTGGTCTATGGCATGGGAGAACGACAGACGGTGGAGATAGTCAAACGCCTCGATGCAGGACAAACCATCAAGGGACTGACCGATATCCCCGGCACTGTCCATGTGCTCAATAAGAAATCCTATGAGCAGCTTCCTGATACACTTCAGATACCCTCCTTTGAGGAAGTCAGTGCACGTGATGCCAAGTCAAACACCCCCACTGAGGAAGGGAAAAGGGCCTATGCCCTTGCCTTCCAGCTGCAGTTGGCACAAGAAAACCCGATACGGGGCAAGCGCATCGTCCAAGCGTGCATGGACCGTATGGTTGTACAGAACAGGCCTGCGCTACCATTGGACGAGGCTCAGTTCGACGCGCTCTTTGCCCTGCCTTTCACCCTGGATGCACACCCCGACTATGAAAAAGAGGGTGGTGTTCCTGCGCTGACAGAAGTGCAGTTCTCCCTTACCAGCAACCGAGGCTGCTTTGGCTCCTGCTCCTTCTGTGCAATCACCAGCCACCAAGGAAGGATGATCCAGACACGCAGCAAGGACTCATTGCTCAAGGAAGCAAAGCGAATGGTCTCGCATCCTCTCTTCAAAGGATATATCCACGACTTGGGAGGCCCTACCGCCAACTTCCAAGGTCTGGCCTGCGACCGTCAGCTCACCTATGGCCCCTGCCCTGCCAAGGAGTGCCTCTGGCCAACTCCTTGTGACAACCTGAAAGACTATCATGCTCGCTATCTGGACCTTTTGGAGAGTCTGGAAGCCATCAAAGGGGTAAAGAAGGTATTCATTCGCAGTGGTATCCGTTACGACTACCTGCTTGAGGTCTGTGACGAGCAGACCCGTTCCCGCTTCATGCGACATCTGGTACGTCATAACGTCAGCGGACAGCTCAAGGTTGCCCCTGAGCATGTAAGCCCAGCGGTTCTCGATGCCATGGGAAAACCCAAGGCTGAACTGTTTGATGCTTTTTCCGAACTCTACCAGGAAGCAACCGAAGAGGCTGGGAAAAAGCAGTACCTCATTCCCTACTTCATCGCAGCACATCCTGGCAGCACCCTTGAGGATGCCATCGAATTGGCCTTGTACTTGCATAAGAGCCGATTTATCCCTGATCAGGTGCAGGAATTTTATCCAACACCCGGGACAGTCTCTACCTGCATGTACTATACTGGGCTCGATCCACGGATGGGAAAGCGGTTTGCCACCATCCATGTCCCCAAGGGACGCGAGCGACACTTGCAGCGGGCCCTGCTGCAGTATCAGAAACCTGAAAACCGCCCCTTAGTTCTTGAGGCCTTGGAAAAAGCAAAGAGAAAGGACTTGGCGAGAGTGTTGCTTGCCAGAAGGTAAACCCGTGACCAAAGACCTTACTGAACGGAAAGATTTCACCAGCAAGATGATTTCCATCGCCTTGCCGGTCATCTTCCAAAGCCTACTCAATAACTCGCTCTCCTTTGTTGACACCCTGATGATAGGTCAGCTGGGGGAAGCCTCCATTGCAGCTGTTGCACTGGCAAACCAGATGTTCTTCCTCATCAGCCTCCTCTTCTTTGGGGTAACCAGCGGCTCGGCCATCTTCCTCTCCCAATATTGGGGAGCCAAGAACGAGACGAACATCCAACGGGTGCTCGGGCTCTCTGTTGCAGTAGCCGGAATCGGTGCATTAATTTTTGCCCTCGCTTCATTCTTCATTCCCCGTCAGATCATGTACATCTTCACGACTGAGGAAGTCGTAGTCGCACATGGCATTTCCTACTTGAAAATAGTGGCAATAAGCTACATCTTCTCAGCCATCAGCCAGGTACTCGCAACAGCACTGCGCGTTGTGGGCCACGCAAGGATTCCCTTGCTGGTTGCACTTTTCTCCCTTTCCATGAATGCAGTGGGAAACTACCTGTTGATCTTCGGCATCGGACCCATCCCTGCAATGGGGGTGGCCGGGGCCGCTTATGCAACTGCTGCCAGCCGTCTGGTGGAGGTGGTTGCACTTCTTATCATCGTCTACCGCCGCCACCCAGTCCTGGCCATCCGGACAAAAGAGGCCTTCCACTGGAATAAGGCCTTCCTCCTGCATATCGTACCGACCAGTCTTCCTGTCATCCTCAACGAGTTCTTCTGGGCCTTGGGCATGATCGCGTACAAGGTTGCCTACAGCAGAATCGGTATCGAAGCAATCGCTGCCATCAATGTGGCCGAGTCGATCGGCAACCTCTTCTTCGTCGCCATGATGGGGGTGAGCAACGCCACCCTGATCATGATCGGAGTCAAGATAGGAGAAAAGCAGATTCCTCTCGCTCGACTCTATGCAAAGCGATTCATCATCACCGCCTTGCTGGTCGGTATTGCCATGGGTCTCTTCGAAGTCCTCATTGCCCCGATTTTTGCACAGTTCTTCAATATCAGCGATGAAGTGAGGAGATTGGCAATCCTCTGCCTCTATGTCCATGCCCTGACCATGCCGTTCAAGAGCATCAACATTGTGATCATTGTCGGCATCCTGCGTAGCGGTGGTGACACGCGCTACTCCATGTTTGCCGAGATGTTCGGTGTCTGGGCTGTCGGTGTCCCGCTGGCGTTCCTTGGGGCTCTGGTGTTCCAGCTGGAAATCCACCAGCTCTTCTTGCTTCTGGGGATGGATGAGGTCTCCAAGATGTTCATCGGACTTCATCGCATCAAGAGAGGAACCTGGGTGAATGACCTGACTATCGTTCATTGACCTCCTGTAAATATGAACGTATAGTTTATCCAAAGAGAGGTACCGTATGAGTCTGAGAACAGTACTTACCAATGGAACTGTCGTTACAGGGTATGCAAAGCTTAAGAATTGCGCCCTTTATATAGATGAGAAAGGCGAAATCGGGGATATCTTCAACATGCGTAGGCTGGAAGAGAAAGATTTTCCCCCCGACACGGTCATGATTGATGTAGGGGGGTCCTACATCATGCCCGGATTCATCGATTCCCACATCCATGGAATTGGTGGTTTCGGCACCGAGGATTGCAAAGCATCTTCAATTCTGGGAATGAGCGAACGGCTCGCAGACTTCGGAGTCAGTGCATTCATGCCTACCGTCTACACCGATACCTTGGATAACATGCTTGCAAGCATCAAGGCCATTGTGGAGGCCATGGGCAGCGAGCAAGGCGCAAAGATCATGGGTGTCAATCTTGAAGGTCCCTTCATCTCCATGGAGCGGGTGGGAGCACAGAATCCAGCAGGAGTACTGCCGGTGAACCTGGATGTTTTCAACCAGCTCATAGATGCAGGAAAGGGGCATGTCATTTGTATGACGGTAGCCCCAGAACTCAAGCACATGCGTGAATTGGCCCTCCTTGCAAGAGAACGGAACATCGTTCTCTTGGCCGGCCATACCGATGCCACGTATGAGAACATCATGGAAGGCATGCAGTGCGGTATCTTCCACTCCACCCACTTTTTCAATGCCATGAGCAGGTTGCACCACCGAAACCCTGGAACAGTCGGGGCAATCCTGATACAGCGTGAGATGCAGTGCGAAATCATCTGTGACGGAATACATGTCCACCCTGAGCTGGTGAAGATGTTGCTCAGGGAGAAACCGCTGGACAACATCGTCATGGTCACCGACTCGCTCAAGCCTACAAAACAGCGTTCAGGATCCTGCCTTGCAAATGGCATCGAGTGTGCCATAGGCGTGGACGGCGCCTTCGTTGCTTTAGAAGATCCTGATCTTTTCATTGGTTCTGCACTGACCATGTTGCAGGGACTGCGCAATGTCGTGGATTGGGAGGTACCCATCCAGCAAGCAAGCCAGATGAGCGCTACAAACCCTGCCCGTATTTACAACTTCGCCAAGCAAGGCATGCTGGTCCCAGGCTATAAGGCTGATGTCGTCGTTCTGGACGAGAACCTTCAGATGAAGGGTCTATTCATCGAGGGAAATCTCATCAGGGACCGTTTTGCCTGAAAACCATCACACAAGGAGCAATTGGATGCAAAAAGCTGTACAAGGCCTGAAACCTGAAAGACTTTGGAACTACTTCTCTGACCTTTCTGATATCCCCCGCGAGTCGGGCAATGAAGAAGGGGTACGACAATTCCTGCTCGCGTTTGCCAAAGAGCATGCGCTTAAGGCGATTGTAGACGATATCGGTAATGTCATCATCCGAAAGAAAGCCTATCCCGGCTACGAGGGCCGTAGCTCTGTTGCCCTGCAAGGCCATATGGACATGGTGTGCGTCAAGGTCGAAGGAAGCACACATGATTTTGCCACCGATCCCATCGAATTGGTACGGGATGGGGACTTTTTGAAGGCCAATGGAACCACATTGGGAGGAGACAACGGCATCGCCATCGCCCTTGCTCTGGATATCCTTGCCGATCCTGATTGCAAGCACGGCCCGCTTGAGGCAATCTTCACCGTCAGTGAGGAGACAGGCCTCACCGGGGCTTTCAATATTCAGGAAGAGCATGTACAGAGCAGGCTCATGATCAACCTCGACAGCGAGGAGGAAGGGGTGCTCTATATCGGCTGTGCAGGGGGAATCGAAGTGGATGCCCAGCTTCCTGTCACCTGGACCAAGCCAGATTCTTCATCGAAGGCATTCCTGCTTACTGCAAACGGAATGCTTGGCGGCCACAGTGGTGGAGAGATCCACAAACAACGTGCGAATGCGATCAAGGTGGCGGCCCGCACCGTCAGTCAGCTTCCTTCCTTCCAGATCTTCAAGGCTGAGGGAGGAACCAAGCGCAATGTCATTCCTTCTGTCTGTACCATCGGCTTGGTTGTAGAGGAGAAAGATGCAACACTGCTTGCCTCCCTGGTTGCACAAAATCAGAAGGAGTTGAGCCTTGAGTATGCACACAGTGATCCCAACCTTCTGCTGACTCTCACCGAGGTTCCCATGGTAGGGAAAGCGGTTGCCAAAGAGCAGAGCAAGGCTTTCTTCACTGCCCTCTATGCTGCTCCCCATGGTGTCGATGCCATGAGTATGACTATTCCCGGCATTGTGGAGACCTCCTCCAACCTTGCCATTCTCCGTCTTGAGGAACAGGGCTTCTCTGTCATCAGCAGTCATCGCTCATCGGTGCTCTCCGCCCGTGATGACATTGCCCATCGCAATGGAGCCATCCTTGCCCTTGCAGGAGCCAAGGTATCCTATACGGGAGCCTATCCCTCTTGGACACCTAACCCTGCATCGGCTCTGACCGGCTTCTGTGCCAAAGCATACGAGCAGTACACCAACAAGAAGCCGAAGATCACCGCCATCCATGCTGGTCTTGAGTGCGGTATCATCAATAGCAGGATCAGCGGAATGGACTCTGTTTCCTTCGGCCCTGATATGTATGATGTGCACTCGGTGAAGGAACGGCTCTGTATCTCTTCGGTGGAGCGTATCAGCGGATTTACCCGCCACCTGCTTTCCATCATCGAATGAGAAGGCCGGTGATCGGCATAGCCGGAACCTATGAACAGGCTCCGGCTAGCTCAGCCTTCCCCACCCTCCGAAGGATCTTCACCAACGAAGGCTACAGCTCCTGTCTCCAAGCGGTAGGAGCTCTGGTCATTCTGCTGTCCCCCACAACAACGAATATCGAACAGCTGATCCAGCTCTGTGACGGCGTGCTCTTTGCAGGCGGTGCAGATATCGACCCTTCTTGCTACCAGCAAGAGAGAACCCCTCTCTGTGGACCTTCCGACCTCGATACCGATACATTTCACCTTGCGCTCTATCACCAAGGGCGACAAGCGGGAAAGCCCATACTGGGTATTTGCCGTGGCATGCAGCTGATCAATGTGGCAGAGGGAGGAACGCTGTATCAGGACTATAAGAAGCGGGAGGGGTGGAGTATTCATCACCCCGATCTGGAGCACTGGAACAACGCAAGCCATCTGGTGAAAATCAAGCAAGACAGCATACTTTTTTCCATTCTCAAGAAACCAGAACTAGGAGTAAACAGTCTGCATCACCAGCTGGTGGACACCCCTTCTGATGCCTTAAAAGTCACAGCTAATGCATCTGATGGTTCCATTGAGGCGTTTGAGGCTATCGATGGCTCTTGGTGCGTCGGAGTACAATGGCACCCGGAAACCCTAGGAGAGGCTATGGATTCTCTCTTTGAGGCCTTTGTCAGAGAGGCTTCCTTACAGTAATCCTGTCTTGTAGCCGACTATGGTCTGAGCATGGTTTATGTTTTGCCTGAAATAGTTGATATCGTCTTCGGACACCCCAGTAAGATCCACTACGTCCTCTTCGTTCATCCACTGCTCCCCGGGATCATTATAAAAAAAGCTTTGGGCGTTGATGCCGGTAGCCAGACAGTACCCACTGGCAAGCAGCTGTTGTATGATATCTATCTTCGCCGGGTCATCGAGTACAATAAGACCCCCAGAATTCTCCTCAAAGTAACTCCCATCACTTCTTCTGCCCCGGTACAGCGCCGCTTCCCGAAAGGCTTCTTCGGTTGGCCAGGGATAGGTATACGGGAGAGTGTCATCGACCTCATCATATCCTGTGGTTTTCCAGGTACTCGATCCAATGCGGTTCAGCACGGATTGAAGAGCAGCTATCGAGGCCCCTGGTGCTTGAGACACCAGGTGGTAACTGAAATCCGGGCTCATGATCTTATCCTGATACGCAACTGAGGGATAGCCAGAACCGGTGGTGCTTTCTATCCACTGTGCACCGCTGAGATCCCATCCATGCTCACGAGCCTCATTGAAGGTGTGGATGTAGTAGGCGTTCGTGAAGGCCGCACAGCTTCCCTTCTGCCCCTGGTTGCCGATCGGGGGGAAGTAGGGGCTTTGGCTCCAGTCAACTTCTGAGGGAAGAGTACCTGGATAAAAACGGGCACCCACATCTATGGTTCTCATGCTCCTCAGCTCAGATTCTGTAGGAGGGACCAACCCCCCAGAGCTTGGGTTGCTCTGGCTTCTGCTTCTGCTTGCAGGAGCCTGTAAGGCAAGGATATCCTGGATCTCCTCTTCTGTAAGAGGTCGCTGGGCTGGAAGCGACTGACTACTGCTTCGGCTTCGGCTCTGCGTGCGAAGCAGGGGAAGACTGTCTTGCTCCAAATCCCTGCTTGTGCTGATCAGGAAAGTTCTGTTCTCTCTTGCTGCCACTGTAGCAGAAGAGCCTTCTAGAGGAAAATCAAGGATTTGTGCTGCATCTGCAGGATCAAGCGAATAGTCGTCGTACAGCTCCACTGAGAAGAAAGAGAGCATTGCTGTCTCCGCTCCTAGTCTGTTGTCAATTCTTATGAAGATGTCGTTGGTGGCGATATAGGGCGCGAATTCGCTGATATCCATGACCATCTTCGTATTTGGAAAGGGATTGGGACCTCCAGCCAGGACAGGGTCATCATTCGCAATATCTGAAATTGACTGAAGCCGTTTTACCATGAGAGGATGCTCCGGCTCTCCCACCCCAATGCTGATCAGACAGGTCTCACGGTTTGGATGGGATAGGGTAAATGAGGCAAATAGGAATGGCTCGTATACTGTTTCAAAGGTATTGAAAGAGTAGTTGATGCGTAGTTTCAAGGCAACGGCAGCATCAAAGGGAAGGTAGTAGGCCCCATCAGGGATATGTTCCCAGTTGCCCTCTCCCCATGAATTAACAATCTTGAAGGCACCATCCGTCGTGTCTGCATCGCTTTCCGTGAAGAAAACCGAATCGACATACTGTGATGCTGTCCAGTTGTTCTGGGTGAGCAACTCTGACTTCTCTGTTCTGAGATGGTACCCTATATACTGAAACCCTTCCAAAGTGCTGACTTTATACGTTAACTGAGGAACCCCATCCACTGTCTTGATAAGACCCCAAAGCCAAATCACATCGGTCGGCCAAGAGCCATCTTGGGAGGCTCCGTAGGTTTGGTTGGGCTCCAGCGTGAAATCAATGGTCTCTACCGAAAGGAAGAGTTGGTCCTCTTCGGTGATGAAAGGGTCTGAGGATGCATAAAAGTCGATGATGGCCGAACCGGTGAAAGTAGCATTGCCGGCATTGGTTATGGTGGGAATGGCGATGGTTGCGTTTCCATCTGAGAAGTTGGCATCAAAAATCAGCCCGCTGAAATCATCAATTTCATTTTCACCTAGGCGTGCATGCGCAACATAGCAGTTGCCAGCCACCAAATCAGGCCCAGTTGCCTGCAATACTTCCCCAAGGTAGTATCTGTCGTCCTGCACCACCTTATGACGGACATGAACCTTATTGCCTACAGAGAGCTCAGGGAGGGATTGGGAAAGTCCTGTGCAAGCTTGCCAGGTGTTCCCATCGTCTGTGCTGTACTCATACTGGTCAGAGACATGATAGAGCCGATCGTCGACCACTGACAGGTTTGGAGAAAAGTGGGGAGTTCCCCGCACGATGTAGTTCCAGCTTTTTCGTTGCACAACCCTATCACTGCTGTCGATTGCAATGGCTTGCACCTGTGTTGTCTTGGTGAGGGTGATGGGAGTTGTGTAGCGAGGACTGTCCAACGTAGGAAGAGACCCGTCGGTCGTGTAATGGATTGCCTTGGAATGGTTGCTTGAAAGGGTGATCGCGATTGGCTCAAGGTAGGTTCCCGCTTGTCGGGAACTTTGCAGCACTCCAGGCGGGGTATACAGCAGATCACAGGCAATGAAAAGCATTGCACAGAGAAAGGTGAGGATGAGTTTGGACGTCCGACTGTTTTGCATGAGACCCCTGGGGTGCACAGGATGTTCACAGAATAGCGGACGTAATTGGACAATTCAAGAAAAATGACTAGGAGGAAAACAAAAAATAGCTGCTGACCGGAGCCTCCGATCAACAGCCTTGTGTTTGTCAGCCCTTGATTTCCTTGGCCATAGCCTTGGCAAGCTCATAGGCTTTCTTCTTGTCTTCTTCTGTCGGTGATCCTTGGTATTCGATCACACCCTTGCAGTCGAGTTTCATGGCGGTGGAGAACTCATCAAACTGCTTCTGTGCCCCTCCTGACCAGCCGAAAGAACCGAAGCGCAGGGTCTTTCTTCCCTGCACATGGCTTCTCTCAAGGATGTCCAGGACATGGTACATCGGGGGGAACATCTTGTACTCATAGGTAGGCATCCCGATCACCAAGCCTTCACTGCGCCAGACTTTCTCCAACACGAAGGATTCATGGGTCTGGGGAACCTGCAGTACGTGTACGGGAACTCCTTCGCTCTCCAAGCCTTTGACAATCGAGGAGAGAAGGGCTTCGGTATTGCCATACATGCTCGACCATACCACCGCGACTTCCTTCTCCCGCGGACCGTTCATATACGTTGCAAGGGTCCCATACCAGTTGATGATCTTCTCGGGCTCTTTCCTCCAGACCACGCCATGGCTTGGTGCAACCATCCTGATGCCAAGCAGAGCAAGCTTTGCTATGCCGCGCGTGACAAACGAGGAGAAGGAGGAGACGATGTTCGCATAGTAGCGCTCAGTCTCGCTGAAAAGCTTCGTCTTCTCTTCCTCGGTCAACTCATCATCGAAGCAGCTCTCATAGCGGCCAAAGGAACCGAAGGCGTCACAGCTGAAGAGGATCTGGTCCTCTTCGAGGTAGGTCATCATGGTTTCGGGCCAGTGGATGTTCGGTGTCATGAAAAACTGCAAGGTCTTTCCACCCAAGTCGAGCTTCTCACCGTCGGCCACCGCGCGTACATTCTTTTCAATCTTGTAGAAGTGTTTGATCAGGGGGACTGCTTTTGCCGAGCAGAGGATCTCAACTTCCGGGTAGGCGGCAACAATGCGTGCCATCGCACCGGTATGGTCGGGTTCCATGTGGTTGATCACGATGTAATCCAGGTTTCCCGGTCCCACCGCCAGATCATCGAGTTGCTTATTGACCGCAGCCAACGCGCCATCCCAATCCTTTACCAAGTCGATCAGGACTCGTTTCTCACTTCCCTTTACCACATAGGAGTTCAACATCACTCCGTCGGGGATGGGCCATATACCTTCAAACAGATCACGGTTGCCGATTTTTGCTGCAACACGAAATACTCCGTCTGCCAATGTATCAGGTTTCATACTGCTCTATCTCCTCTCCCTCTAAGATACACAATAAAAGTAGCGTTGTGAATCACAGGCAAAGCTGACTTTCCTTTTGTAAGGCAAATACCGATTTTTGGATCTCCTTGTAGGAGGGCATCTGCTCTCCCAGCAGTGCATGAAACTGCGCTGAGTGGTTGAAATGCACAAGATGGGCCATCTCATGCAGCACCAGATAGGAGAACTGCTCGTCATCAAGAATCTGCGAGCGTAAGGAAAAACTCAATCTACCCTTGGCGGAACAGCTTCCCCAACGGCTTCTTGCATCGCGTACCCCATAGGGGGGAACATCCAGTGAGAGACGGTTAGCCCAGTAGGGAACCCAGTAGGCAAGCCGCTGTTTGACATGCTGACGAAAGAGTTCCTTGATCAAGGTACAGACCACCAAGGATTGTGGCTCTGCCTCAGCATACGTAACCAAAAGATGCGTATCTGTAACAGCAATGGCATTCTTCTCTGATGAAACCAACTTGAGAGTAAGGGTTGTTCCGGCAAACAAGAAGGTCTCCCCTTCTCGGTACGTGTGCAGCGCACTGCGCTGTGCATCAATCGTGGAAAGCAACTTGGCCTTGTTGTTGGTGATCACCCGTTCAATGGCAGCCACGGAAACCCCATAGGGAGCACTTACCTTCACCAAGCCATCCGGACGCACCCTGATGGTGATATGCCGGCTGTTGCGCCGCCTTTGCAGGACATAGGATAAGGAGTCCACTTTACGGTCTGTTTTCATTCTGCTACAGTATCTCCCATGCAAACAGCCAAGTCCATGACCTTGCATCTCCAGCAAGCCATCTCCTACAAACGAGCACCCTTCGATACCTCTGAGGCCGAGCATGCCTACCAACAGTTGCTCTCCTTCCTCGATTCAGCCGAGGTTGGAAGCGAAGGGTGTCTTGCGCTCACCTCAACATTGAGCCTGCTCTTTGCCGGCATTCAGGATCCTCCTACCGAGGAGATACGGAACCGGGTTGAACAAGGCCTCGAAATGCCTCCTCACCAAGATCCCCATCAGATTGAGCCCGGCACCTATACATTTATCCAGCTGGCTGTTCCTGAGCACCTCCGGACTTTGTTTGACCAAATACCGATGCTCTTTGACGGACCCAACAGAATCTATGTGCGCTTGCTCAAGGAGAACGCTCTCGCCATTGTCGCACAAATGTGGATTAGCCGCTAGAAGAAGAAAGGAATCAGAAGCGGTGCAGCTAGACTCATGATCACCCCATGGTAGATTGAGCCTACCATGGTCCTCGTCCCGAAGTGTGAGGAGAGCAGCACAAGGGTAACGTCCATGCTGGTCGCCCCTGCGTTGCAGACAGCGGGGTAGTAGAACCGTTTCCCCAGCCTGCCAAAGAGCGGGATGAGGAAAAAGGAGAAGCTCTCCCGAAGCAGGTTGGAGAGAAAAGAGATTGAGCCCAATACGGGAAAACCCAAGTCGCTGATCAAAATCCCTGAAAGGGAGTACCACCCAAAACCACTGAGCATCCCCATCGCCTCGGAAAGCGTGTATGGAGTGAGCAGGGGTGCCAAAAGAGCACCAAGATAGGTTCCCCCAATGGTGTACAGGGGCAGCAGGAAAAGACTGCGATCTGAGAAAACTCCCTTGAAACTGATCTTCTTGTGAACCATACCCATTCCTACAAAAAAGAGGAGGGTGTAGAGCAGGTACGTGACCAATGAGCTGTCAAACCAAAAGAAGAGATTTGTACCCAGTCGTAACGCCAGACCAACGATGACAATGCTTACCAGAAGCAATGGCTCTTTGATAATGTCATAGAACCTGCGCAGAAGACTCTGTTCCTTTCGCTTGGCAATGGCAATACCTTCTTCCTTGCTTGATGGGGCGAGCAGGAACGAGAAGAGGAGGGAGACAACGATGGTTCCCACCACTGCAAGAAGGGTCAATACCAGCGCTGAAAGCCCGATGGTTCCGAACTGCGAGCTGATGTCATCAATTCCTCCGGTATTCACTCCCATGAAGAACAGAAGCAACCAAACAAGCACCGTCTGGGCATAGGCAGATACCCTGTTGAACCGATGCACTCCAAGCGTGCGAGCAGCCAGGACGCCTAAAAGCAGCGCCAAAGCCAATTTTGCCAGATACCAAAGTGTGTCCATGTGAGCAAAACTCTATCCGAATCCTGTACGCCTGTCAAATTCCCTTGTTTCTCTCTCCTTCCTTGAGTAT
>JAAYQY010000443.1 GCA_012519125.1 Spirochaetales bacterium | reverse complement strand
GGTGAACAGCAGCTTCCCCATCCTGGGCACACGTCAGGCCGTTGACCAAGGCAGGGTGCAAATGCACCACGTACGGAAACGGAAGGAGCGCATGCAACAGAGCCTCTACCGATGGGCGGGCAGTCTCCCCTTCCAGGCGGCAGTACATCATGTCCTTGAGCACCTCGTCTTCGCGTTGGTCATCGTCTTGGCTGTATTGCTTGTGCCAGATCTGCTCCAAAAGATCGAGGTCCATACGAACAAACCCATCCTCTTTGATGGTTCCCAGGGCATGACCGCTTGCCTTCACGTAAAGGGTTCGATCTTCCTTGAAGGAGGTGTTGCCACCTCCCAGCAATACAAAGGCAGGGTCACTGCCGTAGCGACGGGAGTGTTCCACCAGCTGCTGAAAACTCATGTGCGCTCCTTGAGAACCGTCTTCTCATACGCAGAGATGATGTCAATCAGATCATCCTCCAGCGGTACGTTGTGCCTGCTGCAGAACTCATCCCAGACTTGGCCGAAGGGAAGCACATTCTGCAGTTCAAGCAACGACATGGTGCCATACCCATTGCCACCCTCTTCGTACTCGATCAGAAGATCGATCGGCTGGAGCAGGGCAAACAGCAAGGCCTTGCGCATGGCTCTCACCCCGGTAACCCAGGCCCCGATGCGGTTGATCGAAGCGTCAAAGAAGTCCAGGCCGATGTGGGAGTTCTCAAGCTTTCCGCTGCGCACCAGCTCCTCGGCAACCATCTTGACCTTGTCGTTGAACAGTACCACATGGTCACTGTCCCAGTGCATCGGGCGACTGACATGCAGAAGGATCTCATCATCAAAGAGCAGGATCGAGGAGAGTTTGTCTGAGATGTCCTCCTCGGTGTGGAAGTGTCCCATGTCGATGCACAGCATCTTGTTGTTGCGTGCAGCATAGTTCATGTAGAACTCATGCGAGCCGACGACAAAGGCTTCGCTTCCGATGCCGAAGAGCTTGGTTTCCAAAGCATCCCGCATCAGATCTGCATCGTATTCTGTCTCGAAAATCTCGTCCAGGCTCTCCTTGAGAATCGAGCGGTAGCCGAACTTGTCCACCGTATAGTTCTTCGCACCATCGGGAACCCAGGTGTCCAGAATGCAGGGAGAACCCTGCTGCTCACCGATCCATGCGGCTATCTTGCGACAGCGCTTTGCGTGCTCAATCCAGAAGCGACGGATGCGCTCATCCTTGCTTGCCAGGGTGTATCCATCATCGGCAAGCGGATGGCTGAAGAACGTTCCATTGAAGTCGAGCGGCAGGCCTACCTTGCGGCTCCAATCCACCCACCCTTGGTAGTGCTTCTCTTCAATCTGGTCCCTGTCGACAAAAGTTGAGCCAAACTCTCCGTAGGAGGCGTGCAGATTCAACCGATGCGAACCTGGTACCAAAGTCAGAACCTTTTCGATGTCCAGACGCAGTTGCTCGATGGTCTTTGCCTTGCCGGGATGGTTGCCCGTGGTCTGGATGCCGCCTCCTGCAAGCTGGGAGTCGGGGCGTTCGAAGCCTCCGACATCATCACCCTGCCAACAGTGGATGGAGATGGGAATCTTCGCCAACTGGTCCAAAACCGAATCGGTATCGACCCCATAGCGTGCATATCGTGATTTGGCTGTTTCATATGGTGACATGAAAGACCTCCTGTTACCTAGTTTTGCTCTATACTAGTAAGTGTGTCATCTTTTTGGTATTTTACCTTGACAGAATAGTCAATTTCTAGCACGATTTTACCATGTCAAGCTACACTCTGCATGCATCAATGTTCTTCCGGGATAATCGCTTGCCTCTGAAGGTCCTGCATCGTGATCCGGAGATACCCTTCTCTTTGCACAGCCACGAGTTCTATGAGTTGGTGGTTGTTGCATCGGGAAAAGGAACACACCTTCTGCAGCAGGAGAGCCGCCCATTGCAGGAAGGGATGGTCTTCTTCATCAAGCCGGGAACCGTCCACGGGTATGCAGATATCGACGGCTTGGTTCTCTATGATATCCTGATCGGAGAGAAGGCTTTCACCGGCCATCTGGCTGACTTGCGTGAGGTCAGCGGCTTTGCCGATGTCTTTCTCCAGGAAAACGGCAGCATTCCCCTCGTCAGACTCAGCGGACACCAACTCTCAGAAATCCTCTCACTGATCGGTGCAATAAAAAAAGAGTCTGAAGGTCAGGACTATGGAAACGGGGCCGCTGCATTGGCGTATGCAAAGCTCTTGCAGCTGATGATTCTCATCTGCCGCTTCTACACCTCGCGCAAGGGAACCGTCTACCAGGAAGACCCAAGGCTGCAGGACATCATTGCATATATGGAGAAACACCTCGACCGAAGCATCTCTCTCGAGGAGCTTGTCGGTGTCTCAAACATGAGCGCAAGCACCCTCAATCGCCAGTTCAAGCTCTCCACTGGCTGGCCCCCGGTGGACTTTCACATCCACCGAAGGATTGCCTACGCGTCAACGCTGCTGCTCACCACCAACCTGAGCATCGAGCGCATCAGCGAGCGGACGGGTTTCTCCGATGCAAACTACTTCGCCAGACAGTTCAGAAGTCACATGCAGATGAGCCCGCGCCAGTACAAGACACTGTGGACCACTCCCACTGATGACTAAACGACCACCCCTTTCTTGAGGATGACGTTTGCATACAATGCCGACTCGCTGGTTGCAATGACGGCATAGGCCTTTTTGCTGCGTTCATAGAAAGCATACCGCTCAATGTTCCCGAATCCCTTGAAGTTGGGATCGCCTTGCTTGGCAATCGCTTCGAAAGAGGCCCAGATCGGGGTTTCCACCGTATCCCCTGGCACCTTTTCCATCAAAAAGGCGTTGGGAGCATACCTGTCCAACGGAAAGACGGTAAGGACCGCCTCCAGCACGGCTTCCGCACCATTGCCATCAAGGCGCACCACGCGCTCATTCATGCTGGCTGCTGGAAAGTTTCCATCAGCAATGACCAATTCATCGCCGTGCCCCATTTCCATGAGAATCTTCAACAGTTCCGGCCCCAGGATCGGGGAAAGCGTTTTCAACATAGGTCTCTCCTGTGCAAAATCGATTGCATTAACGAATATCGTGTGCCATACTGCACCTGATGTAAACGATTACATTCCGTATCATATACCAAGGAGGATGGGATGGCAAATAGTTCTGAGATGAAATGCATAGGTCCTGAGAGGCGCTATGCATCCTCACTTCCCAAGATCGGTATCCGACCGGTCATCGATGGAAGACAGAGAGGGGTGCGCGAGTCGCTGGAAGACCAGACCATGAACATGGCCAAAGCTGCTGCAAAGCTGATCAGCGACCAGGTGTTCCATACCACCGGAGAGAGAGTTGAGTGCATCATCGCCGATACCACCATCGGTGGAGTCAGGCAGAGTGCCGATTGTGCTGAGAAATTTGCCAAGGAAGGGGTGGCTGTCACCCTCACGGTGACTCCCTGCTGGTGTTATGGCACGGAAACCTTCGACATGGATCCGCTCACGGTCAAGGCTGTTTGGGGCTTCAATGGGACCGAGCGACCGGGTGCTGTGTATCTGGCGGCAGTGCTGGCAGCCCACACCCAGAAGGGTCTTCCCGCTTTCGGTATCTACGGGCGCGATGTGCAGGACAACAGCGACACATCCATTCCCGATGATGTAGCAGAGAAGATCCTTCGCTTTGCCCGCACCGCCTTGGCAGTGGCAACCATGCGAGGCAAGAGCTATCTCTCCATCGGCGGCATGTCGATGGGCATCGCCGGCTCCCTGGTCGACCAGGATCTGCTGCAGGACTACCTGGGAATGCGCACTGAAGTCATCGATATGTGCGAGATCGAACGGCGCATTGCCGAAAACATCTTTGATCCTGAGGAGTACAAGCAGGCCATCGCATGGGTACGCAAGAACTGCATCCAGGCAGAAGATACCGCAAACGCTCCGGAGAACAGAAGAAGCGATGAGCAGCTCGCCAAGGATTGGGAGTACTGCACCAAGATGACGATGATCGCCCGAGATCTGATGATCGGCAACAAGCAGCTCGAGAAACATGGCTTCCGCGAAGAAGCGTTGGGCCATAATGCCCTCTTTGCCGGCTTCCAAGGCCAGCGACAGTGGACCGACCATTGGCCGAACGGCGACTTCATGGAGACCATGCTCACCACCAGTTTTGACTGGAACGGCATCCGTGAACCCTATGTGATGGCAACCGAGAACGACCACCTCAACGGTATCAGCATGCTCTTTTGCAAGCTGCTGACCAATCGTGCGGCCATCTTCAGCGATGTGCGCACCTATTGGAGCCCCGAGTCGGTCGAACGGGTTACCGGTTGGAAGCCCACCGGTCTTGCCAAGGAAGGCTTCATCCACCTGATCAACAGCGGAGCAACCACCCTCGATGCTGCTGGGCAGATGAAGAACAAGGCAGGCGAAAGCGAGATGAAACGCTACTGGGAGATTACTGCAGAGGACGTGCAGAAGACGCTCGAGAACACCCGCTT
>JAAYQY010000442.1 GCA_012519125.1 Spirochaetales bacterium | reverse complement strand
GTGCTGTTGATGATGATTGGCTTTTCCTTGCTTGATGTACGAAAAAGCAAGGCAGGCAATTTCATGCCTGCCATGGTAATAGCACCGTTGCTTGCGCTGCTTGCTCCCCATCTTACTAGTATACTTTCTTCTCTCGGTCTGTAGCAATACAGTTCTTGTAGCTGGTGAGGAAGCACCAGATGAAATCCAACTCTCTTTCATCAAACTGTTCGATGAGAGAGAGGATTTCTTGTTTACGGTCTTTTGGTCGCTCGTAGACGTCTTCATCCTCACGATACCCTTTGGTATACCCAAACTCAAGTTCTTCCAGTCCCAGACCGGTCAGTTGCGAAAGACGCAACAATACATGCATAGGGGGCCTTCTGTCGGCATGAATCCAACTGGAAAGTGTGCTGCGCTTCACCCCCAAGACCTTTGCCAGATCCACCACAGTAGGGGAGTGTAGTAAAATTTTCATGCGTTCCCAGAACTTTTGCATGCTCTGAATATAGCAGTCGGAAGAAGTGAATGACGAGATATTGTCATTAAAATATAGTAATTTTAAATACATTAAATATCTCTATTACATGTAAAACTTTAGAATATAAACTTGCTGACGAAAAAATATCACCCCTTGGGGTAGGGGTGATGAAAATTCGGCAGGAGGCTGTTTTTACTTCCGCTTTGCAGCATCTGCAAGCGCAGTATCGAGGGATGTATCCTTTTCAACCGGACAAGGTGCAATATCCCAGATATCCTTGGCATATTGGGCGATGGTCCGGTCACTGGAGAACTTCCCGCTCGCACTGATGTTGAGCACCGCTCGACGGTTCCACTCCATTTTGTCACTCTTGTAGAGTTCACGTGCCATGCGGTGTGCATCCCGGTACATGCCAAGATCGGCGAAATGGTAATAGCGGTCCCCTTCTTCAAAAAGGCTCCGGCGCAGCGGTTCGAAGATGTTTGGTTCATTCACGTTGAAGTAACCGCTGAACAAGAGGTCGACGATACGCTTGATCTGCTCGTCCGCCATAACACGGGAGAACGGGTCGTAGCCAAGGCTGAGCTTGGTGATCTGTTCTTCAGTGTGGCCGAAAATGAACATGTTTTCGCTGCCAACCTCTTCGGCGATTTCCACATTTGCACCATCCATCGTACCGATGGTCAGGGCCCCGTTTGCCATGAATTTCATGTTTCCGGTGCCGGATGCTTCGGTGCCTGCCGTTGAGATTTGCTCGGAAAGGTTGGTGGCTGGGATGATCAGCTCAGCCATCGAGACACGATAGTTGGGCATGAAGTGCACAGCAAGCTTGTCCTTGGTGGCTGGGTCGGCATTGATGACCTTGGCGATGTTGTTGATGAGCTTGATGATAAGCTTTGCATTGACATAGCCTGGGGCAGCCTTGCCGCCGAAGAGGAAGGTGGTGTGTTCCATCTCCTTGGTAGCCTCACCCCCATTCTTGAGGTCTGTATAGATGAGCAGGATGTTCAGGGCGTTGAGCAGCTGTCGCTTGTACTCATGGATTCGCTTGACCTGTACATCAAAGAACGAGTCCGGATTGATGATGAGGTTGCTCTCCTGCTTCAGGAATGCTGCTGCACGTACCTTGTTCTCCTGTTTGATCTTTTCGAAGTCACCCAAGAAGTTCGTATCCTTGGAGAAGGCTTCAAGCTTGGCTATCTGGCTATAGTCGGTTATCCAGCCATCACCGATTGCGCTGGTGATCAAGGATGCCAGCTTGGGGTTGGATGCAAGCAGCCAGCGCCGCTGGGTGATCCCGTTGGTCTTGTTGTTGAAACGATCGGGATAGATGAGGTTGAACTGGGGGAACATAGATTTTTTCAACAGTTGGGAGTGCAGTTCTGCAACACCGTTGGTGCTGTGGCTTCCCACGATGGCAAGGTTTGCCATGCGAACCTGCTTGGGGTTCGACTCCTCGATGATGCTGATCTTGCTGAGCATCTGTGGCTGGAGCGGGAAGTAGGCGACTGCCTGCTGGAGGAATCGGTGATTGATTTCGTAGATGATCTGCAAATGTCTGGGAAGAATCTTCTGCAGCATCGGCAGCGACCACTTCTCCAAGGCTTCAGGCATCAGGGTGTGGTTGGTGTAGCCCATGGTTCGCACGGTGATATCCCAGCTCTGGTCCCAGTCGAGGTTCTCCTCATCGAGGAGAATGCGCATCATTTCAGGGACAGCCAGGGAAGGGTGGGTATCATTGAGCTGAATGGCTGCAAACGAAGGGAAGGTTGACCAGTTCTGTTTTTCCCGCTTGAAGCGCCTGACAATGTCTGCAAGCGAACAAGCGACAAAGAAGTACTGCTGCTTGAGCCTGAGCTCTTTGCCCATGTACAGCGTATCATTGGGATAGAGGACCTGGCTGAGGTTCTCCGCTGATATCTTGGAACGCACTGCCTCGGTATAGTCGCCGTCGTTGAATTCATGGAAATTGAACTCTTCCGGGCTTTTTGCTGACCAAAGGCGCAAGGTGTTCACCGTCTTGCAGCCATATCCGATGATCGGGGTGTCATAGGCAATGCCTTGGACAATCTCTGAACCAGACCACTTGAATTGGTCACGGCCGTGTTCCCGGATTACCTGCACCTCACCACCAAACTGGACAGGATAGACCACATCGGGTCGGATCACTTCCCAAGGGTTGCCATCACGCAGCCAGTTGTCAGGTTGCTCTGCCTGCCAGCCGTTCTTGATCTGCTGGCGGAAGATGCCATAGTTGTACCTGATGCCGTAGCCGTAGGCAGGGATTTCCAAGGTAGCCAGAGAGTCGAGGAAGCAGGCGGCCAGCCTTCCCAGTCCCCCGTTTCCCAAGCCGGCGTCCGGTTCTACTTCGCTGAGTTCCTCGTAGGTGTAGCCGAGGGAGGAGAGGGCTTTGCGAACCTCCTCCTCGATGCCGAGATTGATGATGTTGTTGGTCATGGCACGACCCATCAGGAATTCAAGGCTGAGGTAGTAGACGCGCTTGGCGCTCTTCTTGCGCTGTGTCTTGCGACTTTGGTTCCACTGATGGATGATCCGGTCACGAACGGTAAGGGCTAGTGCTGTATAGCGACCCTCTTGGGTTGTATGGTACATATCTGCGTCTTGGCTGTATTTCAAATGTTCTGCAAAGTCTTGTGCAATGTCATTTGCAGTATGGCCATAACGAGTCTTTTGCTGGTCCTTCATAAGGAACTCCTTGTAATTATAACAAATACGTGTGATAAATTATATCTGATTGCGGAATTCTGAGCAACCGGTCCAAGTTTTTCCCCTTTCTCTGTGGTGCGTATTGACAAAAACCATGCACTCTGGTAAGTTTGCTTCTGCGTGTTGAAGGCAGATGCATCTCGTACTTTGTCTTGCATGCAACCGACGCCCTTGTAGCTCAGTCGGTAGAGCACCACCATGGTAAGGTGGGGGTCAACGGTTCAAATCCGTTCGAGGGCTCTTTTTTTATCCCCTTCCGGTTTAGTAGGATGGGTAGAGGTGAAAACTCACCGAGGAGCATGAAATGGGTGATGCAAAGAAGAAAGGTCCCGTGGAGAAAATAGCTCTCCAGTGCACCGAATGCAAGCAGAAGAACTATACAACCGAGAAGAATCGGCGAAACACTCAAGGTAAGCTTGAGTTGAACAAGTATTGTCCGTTTGAGCGCAAGCACACCTTGCACCGCGAGACAAAGATCAAATAGGTAGTTTGATCGAGAAGCAAATAGGCCAATAGCTCCAATTGGTAGAGCGCTGGTCTCCAAAACCGGATGTTGAGGGTTCGAGTCCTTCTTGGCCTGTCTGCTTCTCGATCTTTTTCCACAAGGAGCCTTTTCATGAAGAAGCTTATCAAGTATTTCAAGGAGTCTCACCAGGAACTGAAGAAGGTTGTCTGGCCCTCCCGTGAAGCTGTCATTTCTTCCACTAAGGTCGTACTTGTCTCCACGGCGCTTGTCGCAATATTCCTTGGGTTGGTGGATTTCCTCCTCCTCAAGGGTGTGTTGTTCGTACTGTAAGGCGGCAACATGGCAAAGGGCTGGTACGTAGTACATACTTATTCGGGATACGAACAGAAAATTGAGCGAATCATCAACAAGATGCGCGAGACCGATACGGACTTCGCGCTCGTCTGTTCTGAAGTGAAGGTCCCTTTTGAGACCGTCGTGGAAGTGAAGGACGGGGTGAGGCGCGATGTCAAAAGGAAAATCCTTCCTGGATACATTCTTGTAGAGCTCGACCTGCCCGACAACAGCTGGAAGACTTGGTGCTCCCAGATCAAGCGCATTCAGGGAGTGACAGGATTTGTAACTCCCAATGACAGCATCAAGCCACAACCGCTCTCTTCGGGCGAGGTGAAAAGCCTTTTCCAGAAGACCGGCGATCTTCCTGCTGAAAAAGTGTTCAAACCCAAACAGACGTTCTCTGTGGGTGAACAGGTGAGAATCATCGAAGGACCGTTTGACTCCTTCACCGGCGTCATTGAAGAAGTCAACCTTGAAAAGGCTCGCATGCGGGTCAGTGTTGGTATCTTTGGACGCTCCACTCCGGTTGAGGTGGATTTCCTGCAAGTAGAAAAGATTCTGTAGTCGTCTTTTGGACTGGATGGCTGCACGAGAGTTTTCTGATTTTTTACAACCGAGTCCATTTGTGTGTGATTACTCCCTCATCACTGTATGAGGTGGGAGCCTGATCGTATGACAGGCGTTAAGACCAGCGCGAAATCGAAAAACTTCCGATTATTTTGGGAGTGATTGTCGCGTAAGGAGAGAAACATGGCAAAGAAAAAGGTAACTGCAGTCATCAAATTGCAGTGCCCTGCCCAGAAGGCTACGCCGGCACCCCCAATCGGGCCCGCGCTTGGACCCCATGGTGTCAGTGCCCCCAAGTTTGTCCAGGAGTTCAACGACAAGACGAAGAACTACGAAGCTGGACTCATTCTTCCCGTCATCATTACTGTGTATGCAGACAAGAGCTTCACGTTCATCCTGAAGACTCCTCCTGCCGCCGTGCTCATCAAGAAAGCTCTTGGTCTGACCAGCGGTAGCGGAAGTCCGAACAAGGTGAAGGTTGGCAAGCTCTCACAGGCACAGCTGACCGACATTGCAACGACCAAGTTGGAAGATCTCAATGCAAATGATATTGAGGCTGCCAAGAAGATCATTGCAGGAACAGCCCGCAGCATGGGCGTAGAGGTGGAGCAGTAAGATGAAACACGGAAAAAATTATCGCGAATGCATCAAAAAAGTTGACCGTGCAAAGCTCTACACCTTCGAAGAGGCTGCTGCCTTGGTGAAGGACATTGCCTTTGCAAAGTTCGATGAGACGGTGGAAGTATCCGTCAAGCTGACTTTGAAGAAGAGCCAGAGTGTCCGTGACACCGTAGTTCTGCCCAACCAGTTCTCTGCCCAGAAGCGCGTACTCGTATTCGCAAAGGGTGAGAAGGCTGAGGAAGCTCGTGAGAATGGCGCCGCTTATGTTGGCGACGATGACTTGATCGAGAAGATCCGCGGCGGCTGGATGGATTTTGATGTGGCAGTCGCCACCCCTGACATGATGAAGGACGTAGGTCGTCTCGGTCCCATCCTGGGCCGCAGAGGCTTGATGCCGAACCCCAAGACCCAGACGGTTACCTTTGATATCAAGGGAGCTCTTGCTGAGCTGACCAAGGGTCGTGTCGAGTTCCGCTCTGACAAGACCAACGTCATTCACCTTCCCATCGGAAAGGTTTCCATGGATCCGGCTCTGGTGAGCGAAAACGCTCGCGCCGTGGTCAAGGAAATCGTCCGCAAGAAGCCTTCTGACGCTAAGGCTGACTTCGTGTTCAGCATCGCTCTTTCCTCCACCATGGGTCCGGGCGTCCGGGTCAACGTGAAGGATATGACGGCTTCGG
>JAAYQY010000441.1 GCA_012519125.1 Spirochaetales bacterium | reverse complement strand
CCACCAGCACAAACCCCAGAAACAGTCTGACAAATTGCTTTCTCATACCTCTCCACTATCTTTCTCGTGGCCGATGAAGCGATAGCCATAGCCTCGAACCGTCTCGATCCAGGGCCCATCACCAAGTTTGGACCTGATATTCTTGATATGGGTGTCCACCACCCGTTCATACGACTCAACGTTGTAGTCGAAACACTCTTCAAGTATTTGCGAGCGTGAAACCAGATGGTGGGAGTTTTCAATGAGGAAGGAGAGTATCCTCCACTCCGCGGCGGTGAGCACCACCTCATTGCCATCAACTTCCAGTCGGTGGTCTTGCTCATCAAACTTCATCCAGCGTTCCCCGACATAGAGCTTACCATCAGAAGGATGGTAACTGCCATTGTGGTAGCGTCGCAACACCGCCTGGACCCGGAGCACCAGCTCCTTGGGCGAGAATGGTTTGGAGATGTAGTCATCGGCACCAAGCTCGAAACCCAGGATACGATCGCTCTCCTCGCTGCGCGCAGTCATGAAGATGACCGGGCAGTCACACTTCTGCTTCAGCTGTTTCACAAATGCAAAGCCATCACCATCGGGAAGCATGACATCCTGGATGAGCAGGGAGGGCAACTGGGCTGCAATCGCCTCCCGGGCTGCCTTGAGCGTTGCAAAACCCTTTACTGAATACCCGGAAAGCTCCAGGTACTGACGTACACCCTCTCGGATCACCTCATGATCCTCTACGATATAAATGCGTTCCTGCTTCTCTTCAGCCATGTATTATTCCTGTGTATCGGAACCCCCATGGGCCCGATTCGTTGTACTTCTGCCGGCAAACCGGTATCCATATCCACGTACGGTCTCGATCCATTGCGATCCAAGCGGCCCCATCTTCGCCCGCATATTCTTGACATGGGTATCGACGATACGGTCGTACGACTCAAAACTGTAGTCGAAACAGTGCTCCAGTATCTGGGAACGGGTGATCAGGATGCCACTATTGCTCACCAAGTAGCTCATGATCCTCCACTCTGCAGCAGTAAGGGGAACCTGCCTCCCATCCACCGAGAAAAGGTGACTCACCTCATCCAGCTGCAAGACCGAATTGCCCAGTGTCCAGGTTGAACCACTCTTGAACGCCGAAACACTGACATCGATGCGCCGGAAGAGTGCGTGTACCCGCAGCACCAGCTCTTTTGAACTGAACGGCTTGCACACATAGTCATCCGCTCCCAGTTCGAATCCTAGGATCCTGTCGCTTTCTGCAACTCTGGTTGTCACAAAAATCACCGGGAATGAGTAGGTTTGCTTCAGCTTCTTGAGAAAGGTGAATCCATCACCATCAGGAAACTGCACCTCCATCAGCATCAGGTCGGGGGTCTGCCGGGAGAGGGCTACCTGCACCCCATGCAAATCCTCGAAGGCCTGTACCTCATATCCCGAAAGCTCAAGGTACTGCTTGATACCCTCACGCTCTTCACCATTGGAGTCAACGACATACAACATTTTCATAATCAACATCACCATACCTTCGAACGTCTGACAAGCGTTCCAGATTACACACCACAATACTCCACACTATCTTCACATTGACTCTCTATGATACGCACAGTGTGAACCAGCTGTCAAATACTTCCCCTTACGCTCACATAGCTCACCAACCACTCATCTTGATGCACCCCGCCCAATCTTGATAACCCATCCCATCCACGCTACACTGCCATCCATGAACCGCAGCCGCCTCAGCCTGATCGGAGACAGTCTCATCCTCTTACTATGTATTTTGGCCATTCTTGCCATCAGCAGCAGGACTTTGGGCAGCGGAAGCGGGTACGTGCAGGTACAGACCGAAACCGACACCTATCGCTACAGCCTCTCCGTCAACCGGGAAGTGCATGTGCAAGGCCCGCTTGGGGACACCCACATCATCATTGAGGATGGCGAGGCCCATATCCATGACTCAGCCTGCCCAACCAAGAGTTGCACGTTCCAACGCCCCATCTCCAGTGCCCGTGCCTGGATAGCCTGCCTGCCCAACAAGGTGCTGCTCACCATTGTTGGGGCGAACGCAGCCGATTTGGAGGTGGATGATGTCGCAAACTGAACGCAAGATTGCCTTCATCGGAGCAACCACCCTTCTGCTCTCCTCTGTGGAGTATCTCATTCCCAAACCTCTGCCCTTCCTGCGCCTGGGACTGGCAAACCTCCCGCTGCTCATCATCCTCGAAAGCATGGGGTGGAAGGCCTACCTTGCCATACTCTTCCTGAAAGCGATCGGGCAAGGGCTGGTTTCCGGCACCCTTTTCTCCTACCTCTTTCTCATCTCCCTTGCAGGGACCCTTTCCAGCGGCATCGCCATGAAAGCGGTGAAGCTTCTGCTCAAGTCGAAAGTTTCGCTGGTGGGCATCAGCCTCGTCGGAGCTTTTGTGAGCAACCTGGCACAACTTGCGGTAGCAGCCTTGGTGGCGTACGGGCCTTCCATATGGGTTGCCGCACCGCTTATGCTCACCCTCGGCCTTGTTTCAAGCTTTGCTCTGGGACTTTTGGCCGAAATCTACCTACAAAAAAGCTCGTTTGCCCACTCCTTGCACGATGAAACCTATAGCTTCTCCCTCCCTATCGTGGAACAAGGAAGCTATTACCCGAAGGTCGCCATTGCGTCGCTTCTCTGCATCGTTGCCATTCTCTTCACCGATACGCTGACCTACCTTGCGTTGCTCACCTTCTGTATGTATCTGCTGCAGCTCACCGCCCGAAGAAAACTGCGTCTTCTTCCTCCTGCCATGCTGCTCATCTCCCTTGCCATCCTCAGCCTCTTCGAACCCAATGGCTAGGTACTGCTCTCCCTCGGTTCGGTAGCCTTCACCGATGGATCGCTGAAGCTTGCGCTCACCAAGGCACTTCGCCTGATGAGCCTGCTCGCAGCAAGCCAGTGCCTGACGGCAAGCAACCCCCGCCTGAAAGGAAAAGCAGGATCGGTCCTCCTGCTCGACCTCGCCTACTTTGGCCAGCTCTCCTCTTCATTCCGTGCAACCAAGGGAAGCTTGGTAACGCGCATAGACCAGGCCTTGCATCATGCTGCTGCAGGAAAGGGCGGGGAAACCACACAGCAAACCATCAAGAGACGCCCCATATATGAGCCGTTGTTTTTGCTGCTTTCGTTGTGTGTGCTGGTCATTGCGCTGTTGAGTAATATTCTTAATTAAATAACAATAAGTATATTAAATACTCTTTCTCGAATATTATCGTTCATACAATTCCAGTTTTACTCTGTTTATCTGCTATTATTTACATTTTGGTGCAAAAGTACTCTTATTTTCTTATACATTTGTCTCATTTCCTCTTGACCTTAATAGATAAAAATTTATACATTCAGGCCAACTACCAAGCAGAGGAGTGCATCATGACAGAAATCAAGCAAACAACCGAACTCTTTGAAGGACAGCAGGAGCTGCAGTCTCTCATCGAACGGGTGAAGCGCGCACAAATCAAATTCTCAACCTACACCCAGGAGCAGGTTGACACCATATTCAGAGCTGCCGCCATCGCGGCGAACGACGAGAGGATCAAGCTCGCAGCCATGGCCGTCAAGGAGACGGGCATGGGAATCCTGGAAGACAAGGTGATCAAGAATCACTTCTCCGCAGAGTACATCTTCAACAAGTACAAGGATGAGAAGACCTGCGGCATCATTGAGACCGACCAGGGCTTCGGCATCAAGAAGATTGCTGAACCCAAGGGTGTCATCTGTGGCATCATCCCGACCACCAACCCAACCAGTACCGCCATCTTCAAGAGCCTCATCAGCCTCAAGACCCGAAACGCCATCATCTTCAGCCCCCACCCCCGTGCCAAGGAGTGCACCTGCGAAGCTGCCAGGATCATCCTTGAGGCTGCCGTGAAAGCAGGGGCTCCCGAGGACATCATCGCCTGGATCGACGAACCTTCGGTACAGAAGACCGACTATCTGATGCGCAATCCACTGGTCAACCTCATCCTCGCCACCGGAGGACCTTCCATGGTCAAGAGCGCATACTCATCAGGCATTCCGGCAATCGGGGTGGGACCGGGCAATACCCCAGCCTTGGTGGACAAGAGTGCAGACATCAAGATGGCGGTCAGCTCCATCCTCATGTCCAAGACCTTCGACAATGGTGTTGTGTGTGCCAGTGAGCAGGCTGTCATCTGCCACAAGGACATCTACGACCAGATGAAGGAGGAGTTCCTCACTCGCGGAGCATACTTCCTCTCAGCATCTGAGGCAGACCAACTGAGAGCTGTCATCATCGACCCCAAGCGCAAGACGGTCAACCCAGCCATTGTCGGCCAAAGTGCGGCAACCATTGCCAAGCTTGCTGGCTTTGCCGTGCCTGCGGCAACCAAGGTCCTTATCGGCGAGGTGGACCAGATCCAGGAGAGTGAACCCTTTGCCCATGAGAAGCTCAGCCCTGTGTTGGCCATGTATACATGCGACAACTTCGGTGATGGGACTGACAAGGCTTCCAGGCTGGTTGCCCTTGGTGGTTTTGGGCACACCAGTGTGCTGTATATCGATGAGGATGAAGCGGAGAAGGTGGAAACGTTCTCCAAGACGGTGAAGACCAGTCGTGTTCTGGTGAACATGCCCGCCAGCCAAGGAGCCATCGGAGACATCTACAACTTCCGCCTTGAGCCCTCCCTCACCTTGGGCTGCGGAAGTTGGGGCAACAACTCCATCAGTGAGAACGTAGGGCCCAAGCACCTGCTCAACATCAAGACTGAAGCCGCCAGGAGGGAGAATATGCTCTGGTTCAAATTGCCACCCAAGATCTATTTCAAGTATGGTTCGCTGCCCATCGCCCTGGGCGAGCTCAAGGGCAAGAAGCGTGCCTTCATCATCACCGACTCCTTCCTCTTTACCAGCGGTATGGTGGAGAAGATCACCGACACCTTGGACAGCCTCGGCATTGAGACCGAGACCTTCCATCAGGTGAAGCCCGACCCGACACTGGGCACCATCACCGAGGGAATGAAGCTGATCAACGCCTTCAAGCCTGACGTGCTCATCGGCCTTGGCGGGGGATCGCCGATGGATGCGGCGAAAATCATGTGGTTGCTCTATGAGCATCCGGAGGTAAAGTTCGAAGGTCTTGCCCTGCGGTTCATGGATATCCAGAAACGAATCTACGCCTTCCCCGACATGGGAAAGAAAGCAGAGCTCGTCTGCATCCCGACCACCAGCGGAACAGGAAGCGAGGTCACCCCGTTTGCCATCATCACCGACGAAAAAACCGGCATGAAGTGGGCCATCGCAGACTATGCACTGACCCCGACGATGGCCATCGTCGACAGTGAACTTGCCATGGGCCAGCCCAAGGGCTTGACGGCAAGCTGCGGCCTCGATGTCCTGACCCATGCCTTGGAAGCCCTTGCATCGAGCATGTCCACCGACTACACCAACGGTCTGAGTCTTGAAGCTGCCCGCATGATCTTCAAATATTTGCCCCAAGCATACCGGGACGGTACGGACAAGAAAGCACGGGAGAAGGTGCACAATGCATCCACCATTGCCGGCATGGCCTTCTCCAATGCATTCCTGGGGGTCTGTCACTCCATGGCACACAAACTCGGAGCACAGTTCCACATCCCTCACGGGATGGCGAACGCGCTGCTGCTCTGCAATGTCATCCGCTACAATGCCACAGACAACCCGACCAAGCAGGCTTCCTTCCCGCAGTACGAGTACCCCTCGGCAGTCAGCCGCTATGCCAGGGCGGCCGACTACATCGCCATGGCGGTGAACGACCAGGAGAATACTCCTTATATCAAGACGACGGTCAAGGACACGCAGGCACAGCGAGTGGAAGCCTTGGTCGAAGGTATTGAGAAGCTGAAGAAGGAGCTGGACATCCCCTCCTCCATCCAGGCTTGGGGTATCAAGGAAGAGGAGTTCCTCAGTGTGGTGGACGAGCTTGCCGTCAAGGCCTTCGACGACCAGTGCACCGGGACCAACCCCCGCTACCCCTTGATCAGCGAGATCAAGCAACTCTACCTCGACTCGTTCTACGGCAAGGCGTATACCGAGAACTGACTTACGAGGCAAGGGACTTCACAGATTTGAGGTCCCTTGCCATTCCTTTTCCTAATTTTCTTTCTGCATACACGTACCATCCATCACCTCCTATACAAGGACCGACACTTGTACTACTATGCTTGCATGTTTGACTACAAGCTCATCTGCACTGACATAGACGGAACGCTGCTCAACCCCCAACACCAGATAACTGAACGAACAAAACGTGCCTTGCGCAAGGCAAGGAAGATGGGCATCCATGTAGCCCTGGTAAGCGGACGCATCGGCTCGAGCCTACGGATCTTGCAACAAGAGATTGGCATTGATGGGCCGCTTGGGTGTTTCAACGGTTCGCTGGTGCTTGATGAGGAGGACAAGGAGCTGGAAGCCCACCCGCTTCCCCTTGCCTGGAGCAGGGAAGTCCTCTCCTTTGTGCAGGATACCAATTTGGAAACATTCCTCTTTACCAACGAAAGCTGGTACATGGAGCAGAAGAGCCGATGGTATGATGTGGAAGTGGAAGCATCACGGACAGAAGGAAGGATAGCTTCCCTCTCCACGATCGAGGAAGTGCTTGCAGAGACGGAACGCCCCTTCAAGCTACTGTGCATGCATCATGAACCGGAGTATGTAAAAACCATGGAACAGGCTCTGCAGGAACGCTTCGGCGCCCATCTGAACATCTTCAGTTCTTCCCCAAAGTATATTGAAATCCT
>JAAYQY010000440.1 GCA_012519125.1 Spirochaetales bacterium | reverse complement strand
GCTCTTCAGGCAGAAGACGGACATCCTCCACCCAAAGGACCTCTCCCACCTGAATGGGTTTGCATCCATCTGGTGCAGCATCGAGAACATCCTGCTGGCAGCCACTGCTGAAGATTACTGCTGTACGCTCCGCATCCCCCTCGGAAACGAGGAGGAGTGGACACGGAAGGTCTTGCGATTTCCCGTGGAGTATCGCTTCCCCTGCATCATTGCCATCGGCAAGAAACGGGCGGATGCCAAAGAGATTCAACAAAAAGAGTACTCGATGATCGAGCGCATCCATTATGACCGTTGGGAGTAGTACAACCTCAGACATGATTGTCAGGCTCCCGATCTGGGAGCCTGAATCATAGAATCAAACGCTATTGATGAACCTTCGGATACCGTTGTGGTAGACCTCAGCATCATCCCACATGGCCATGTGGCTGCCTTCAGGGCAGTAAAGGAAGGAACCACGGGGAATCTGCTGGGCCATCCACTTCATGTACAAGGGGTCCATGGTGTCATACTCGGCCCCGATCACCAAGGTGGGAACAGCAATCTTTTGCAAATCCTCTGAGCGATCCCAGGTGGCCAGAACTCCGGAGATGCCGAACTCACTGGGCCCCTGCATATAGACATACAGGTCCTTGTTGGCGTGCTCCAAGGCGTTGATCACGCAGGCAGGCCATTGGTCCATAGGTCGGCGCAAGACATGTTTCTCATAGTGGTGGGGCATGAGCAGCGCTTCATACTCTTCGCTCTCATACGCTCCTTCTGCCTCCAACTCCTTGATGCGGGCAAGCACACCGCTCTCCATCTGAGGGCCCAACACATCGTCTGCGTAGCGCTGGTAGTCAACGCAGTCTGCCATCATGTTGCTGATGACCAGGCCCTTGAGCGCCTCTGGATGAGCAAGTGCATACTCCATGGCAAGCACTCCTCCCCAGCTGTGGCCGAGCAGGAAGAAGTTTGAGGCATCAAGGCCCAAGGCCTTTCGGACCTGGTCTACCTCGTCCACAAAGCGTTCTATGGTCCAGAACTTTCGGTCTGCAGGGTTGTCCGAGTTGTGGCTGCCGAGCTGGTCATAGTAGATGTACTCGATGTCTCCATCGGCAAAGTAGGTATCGAAGCTCTCAAAGTACTCATGGGTCATCCCCGGTCCTCCGTGCAAGAGCAAAAGCCGCTTTGACGGACTGCTGTTGCAGCGCTTGGTCCAAACTCGGTATTCCCCGTAAGGGGTGGTGATGGGAATCATTCTGACTTCTGTTTGCATGAGGAACCTCCAAGAGAATTCGGATGTAATGACAATAGTATATCCCAGTATGGGGTTTTGTTCTTACCAAGAACCAACAACTTCAGAATATGAGAAAAATCCGTTCCAAAGCAGGAGGAGTATCCCCTGAAGGGTCCTATTCATAAAAAAGCGGATCTCTCTTGGGAGACAGCCCCTTGCTTATGAAACCTCTCTACTCTGTCACATAATCTACATATAGTTTGTGACAGAAGCACGAAGATTCTCATAGGGCACACAGCGTTACGTTGATAGCTTGCTTAGGTAATACCGCAGATTATCCGTACCAATGGATACAATACATTGCTGATTGCCATATTCAGAGCTATACTGCACCTCGAGAACATTGGGTACCAAAGGGAGCGGAAACCATGAGATTCACCTGTTCGGGATGTGGAAGTTGGGAATACCAGGTCAATATCACTGACATGAAGCATGAGCAAGTATCGGTGCGGGTTGTATGCCCTGAGTGCGGAAGCATCAATGAGGTTTCCTTCAGTGGTTACGATACAGTGGTAGTGGAGCTTGTAAAGAAGTAGTACCGATCAAAGCAGGCCTCCAAACGCTTCTGATTACCCCTTGTACACATGCTCGGTATGCCAAGCCAAGAAGGAGGGTGAAGGCCGTTCCTGCTCTTCCAGAGGAAGATTGGGAAGCTGTAGCCCATGATAGGCGTAGTAGATCTTTCCATTACCATACTCGCTTTTCAATCGATTGCTCACCTCAACATGGTAGTCGGGAGTAACAGTGAGGTATCCCTTGTCGTACAGCGTATGGATGTCAGTCCTGAGCAACAGCCCATTCTTCACCGAATAGCTGCCCTCTTCGCTGAACGGGACAATATGTGCGGCATCCAAAACAGGAAGCGTTTTCTCGCCACTGATCGCACAACGACGGTTGTATGCCTCGGTAACCAATACCCGGAAGGTTCCCTGCCCGATACGGTAAGTTGCCAGATACTGCCCTTCCCGAACATTGGAAGCACCGTCTGTCTCATGGTGCCCATACCCATACAGTCCACCAAGCCGCTGGTGTACAGCCTCCAGAAGTGCTGCACCCTCTTGTGTCGTATCGTCATACGTCTTGCCTTGCACAATGCTTTTCCCCCAGTTGGGAGGAGCGGCAATCCAATCAGACTCAGAGAAGAAGAACGGAGAATTGAGGATGATGCAGCCGATCTGGGGATTGGGACCCTGGCTCTTGCGATATTTGGCAATACGTGTTTCAAGCTGGCCAAAGGTCTCTGTCCCATTCTTGGTGCCAAACGCTTCCCAGGCAAGAAAGCTGGGAAGCAGGGAAAACCGGACGAAGAACCCTCCCCCCACAATTGCATTGTAGGGAGCATGCAGTTTGAACAGGAACAGCTCTCCAGGTGTCAGCGCCTTGAAATTGACGTTTCCCCCCGGCTTCCAGAAATTGACTTCGTCATACCCCCGGCCTGCCAGACTCTGATACCACGCGTAGTCGGTGATGCCCACAAAGGCTCTCATAGGCGTGGGTCCTCAGCAACCATTGAAGGGAGATCCTCTTCTGTCTGATACCCTGTGATCCTGCTCTTGAGAAAGTGACCGAGCTTCCTATCGGTACAGCAGAGGTAGCAACCTTTCAGGCCCCTGCTCATGAGGGTACGGTAGGTGTTGCGGATGATGCGGTCCACTTCCTGAAGAGCTTGCAAGTCTTTCTTCTTTGCTTTCCCCAAAAGGCCGTTGAGCGATTTGTCACTCTTTGCACGCCGGGTGTAATCAGAAATGACATGCCCGTTCTCAAAGCGCAAATCATCTCCGATGATCACCCCGACATAGCTGAACTCCAAGCCTTGGGTGGTGTGGATGCACCCCACCTGATTGATGGAGTGCTCGGAGATGGCAAAGGTGGAGTCGCTGTCCAGATTCCACTGCATCGCAAAATCCCCGATGACAAGATCAGGCACCTCCGCGTTCTTCTTTGAAGCCCACTCCCAGCAGTAGCCTGCAACCAGGCGAGCCTTTCCATCAATACGGTTCTTCTCCTCGATGAGCTGCTTCAACTCAAGAGGATCGTCCACCACCTGTACATCGTAGGCAACTCCCTCAAGGGTTGGATGAGCTGTCTCTTCTTTGATGCCCAGCACTCCGTCCAGCCAAGCAAGATAGCCATCAGAGCCATTGCAACGGAACTGGGAGACCAACTCCCCTTCCCTCACCTCAGCTCCCAGACGCTTTGCCCAATACAGGATTCGCTCCCTGTCCCCATAATCCTTTGCTGTCACCCGTTGGTCCTCATCCAGGAAGAAGACAGCACAAGTTGCCGCCCGTATGATCTCCATAATCTGGTCCTCACCGGTAACCTGGGGACCAAGCTGGCTGCGTTGGTTCAGACGATGTGCCTCATCCACAATGAGGGTGCTGAAGTCATTCTCTTCGGCCTTGGTGAACTTCGCAGAGCTCAGAAACAGGTTGGAGATGTTCCTTGCCTTGAAGGAACCGTCCTTGAGCTTACGCTCAAACACGTTCCTGGGGGCACTGTTCTTGGTGACATAGGCACAGACCTGGCTCTCCCCAGTCAACTGGACAAGTGCGTTGATGGCTACCACCGTCTTTCCGGTTCCAGGTCCCCCTTTGATGATCATTACCCGTTTCTTTCCATCTGAGAACGAAGCCCTGCTGCAGGAGAGCAGCTGCTCATAGACAACCTTCTGTTCATCGATCAGGACAAACTCGCGCTTTCCGCGCAGCATGGATGCAAGACAATCCTGCAGGCTCTTGGAAGGACGTATCTTTCCATTCTCGATGTAGTAGAGGGTTTGCTTTGCATCGCCCTTCTTGATGTAGCGTTTGATGAAGGAAGCAAGTTGCTCTCCATCGGGTCGGCAGTAGAGCGGAGACTGCTCCAAGAGAGGACCGAACCAGGGCATGAAGAGAGGATCCTCGCTCTTCTTCGGATAGTAGTTGTGCAGGTAGGCGCAGCTTGCCAAGGTGATGGGGATATCCTCCACATTGGCATTGTAGTCGGTGATGAAACTACGGTAGGACCATGCTTGGTAGGAGGGGTGCACCACCGGATGCAGTCCTCCTCCAAGAAAGGTCTTTACCTTACGCACTTCAGGCTGGACAGAAAGCAATTGCTGAACATCAGAGAGAGGACTAACCTCACTCCACTGCTTCAGCTCCACAATGACAGCGCTGTGCTGGTTGTGCTCATCAAGACCGCTGATGATGAAATCCACCCGTTTGGAAGCGTTGGGGATGGCAAACTCAATGGCGATGCCGCAGTCCGAGGGGATGTCAGGATCAAGGAGGATGTTCTGCATCTGGGTCAGGGAGTTGATGTAGGACTGCTGCTCACTTCTGCCCACCCTGCGGTGAAGCTTCGCCAACAGCTGGTCCTGAATCTTGCGATCGATCACATTGGTCCTGACATCGCGAAGGAAATCCTGCTTGTCTCCGGTATAAACCAACATCACCGGCCTCCGGACTCTTCAAACTCTGTATACTTCTTTGCGTTCCCATACGCCTTGGAAACCTCGTACTTCTTCCCGTTCTTGGCAAGCTTCTCGCCAATGATGCTCGGGATATCCACCCCGATGACATCAGCAAACAACACACTGTAGATGAGGATGTCAGCAAGTTCCTCTCGCATCTGCCCTTGCTTCTCCTTAGCCTCGACATCACTGCCAGACCACTGGAAGCATTCAAGCAGCTCAGAAGCTTCCAGGCTCAAGGAGATGGCCAGGTCCTTGGGGGTATGGAACTGTTTCCAGTTGCGCGCATCCCGGAAAGCAAGGATGTCTGCAACAGGAAGCTGCTGCTTGGAAAAGACAGGTCCGACTCCTTCCTTCAGGTACGGGAGGGAAACCCCAAAGGTATTGCACAGCTTCTCAAGAAAAGCTTGAGTTGGAAACTCAATGGCACTCTGGAATTCGGATTCCGTGAGCCCGAGAGAGCCTGCCATCTCTTTGGATGAGCGATGAAGGGTCTTCTGGAGATTGAGAATGCGGGTGGTGATGGTGGTCATGAAAGTATCCTTATGGCACACAGTATAGCACCATCGAATCCCAACACAAAGCAACAATTACCTCCTTTGGGAAGCTGTCGGTTTGTTGACGGCACACCCATACAGGCGTATCCTGGGCATATGAAGCAACACCTCTCCAACCGGCTTTCCAAGAAGCTGGTACAGCATTTGGCAATCGGGGAACCGTACGTTCTCCGAGACCTTGCCGACCTCATGGAGATGGATATTGCGGCAACACTTCGCAAGGGAGTGCTCACCCGTACAGGGGAGAACGCGATCGTCCTGTTGATCAACCTCAAGAAAGCCGAGAACGCCACCCCGTATGTCGATAGTATTGAGAATGACGTGCTCCACTGGGAAGGACAGCTGGTCAATCGGTTTGTCGAGAACCGTATGAAAACCGGCGAGTATGAGTTCTTCATCTTTGTGCGGGATATCACGAAGACACCCTTCACGTATTATGGTCGGGCAATCCCCATCGCCACCAAGTACTTTGCGCCGGGAACCCCTTGCCAAAGCAGGTTCAGTCTGTATGAGTATGCACAGAGCCAAGCCTATCAAACAGTGATTCCAGAAACGTACAATGTAGAACCGCCCTATGCGGGCAGAACCTCCCGCCTGCAGCTGGTTGAGCAGAGAACCGTCCAGCAACAGTACCGAAGGCAAGCCCTTCAGCTTTGGAACAACCGCTGTGCGGTCATTGGGATAGAACAGCCCAAGATTCTCATCGCCAGCCATATAAAGCCTTGGAGAGTTGCCGAGCCTGAAGAGAGGATAGACCCAAAAAACTCACTCATTCTGTCCCCCCTATACGACAAGCTCTTCGACCTGGGCATCATCTCCTTCACCCCTTCCGATGGAGCGATCAAGCTCTGAGAACAACTCAGTGAGAACGAATATGACCTGCTGGGCATCGATACGAACAAGAAGCTGAGCATGATTCCCACTGGCACCGAAGCCTACCTCACCTACCATACCAACTACATCTTCAACTTCTCTCCGCTTGAGGAGATTGGGCTCACCTTGCTGACCAGTTGATTTTCAGGCTTGCATCAGGGAGAAGTCCTACCTATACTATAGTCAATACAAGGAGAACCGCATGGACTTATTTGACGTAGCCATTTCGCTGGAACAGGAAGGAGCTCAGTTCTATACCAAGCTTGCCCAGAAGGCCCCGACTGAAGGCTTTGCAGCCATCTTCAAGATGCTCGCCGCCGATGAGAAGAAGCATGAGAGCTACTTCAGGGCCCTAAAGGAACGAAATGCTCTGGTCTCGGTCAGCTCTTCAGCACTTGATGAAGCCAAAAAGGTTTTCAGAGCGTTTGATCCCGACACCTTCTCTCCCACAGAAGACCAGATCCCTGCCTATGAGCAAGCACTTGCAGTCGAGAAGAAAAGCATCGACTTCTACAAGGAACAACTTCCCACTGTGGAGTTTGAGGCTGAGAAGAAAGCATTGCAGCAGATCATTGCAGAAGAGCAGAAGCATTATGCCATTATGGAAGAGATGCTCAAGCTGGTGACCCGCCCCCATCGCTGGGTGGAGGACGCCGAGTTCGGAGTCAGGGAAGAGTACTAGAAACGTCTTGCAGGCTTGCAAATGTACGTCATGTGACAAGATTTGCAAGCCATGCATGGACATTACTTGTATTGATGGCGTTATTGCGTAGGATAGTGCCAATATCAGAAGCAGTGACAATGAGAATTGGATGACCATCCTCAACAACTTCCTTGTAAGCTTGAGAATCTACAAAACTTGTTGTTACCATAATGCCAAACTGTCGGTAGCGAATTCTTGATATGAGCCTACTCATCTGCCTTACACCCACGGAAGTATCTGGAGAATAACATTTTGCCTCCAAGGCACAATCTATTCGAAGAGGATGATTGGCTTTTCCTCCTGTCTGAATAGAGTAGTAACCAAGCGCATCACGACCCCCATCACGCCAGGGCCTTGTCAAATCAAAGTGCACAAAATGTGTGTCCATCTTACTGACGATATCAACAGCACAACGCTCAAACCCGAAGGGATTATCGGCATATACATTTCTGATTGCTTGCAAGCATGCAATCCCTTCATTATCGCTCTGCAGTTGCTCATATTTGTTTGGAATCTTCAGAATTCGCTTTGCCTTCAACGGCGTGATACCTTCTCTCCCATTATTAATAAAGTCTTTCCAAACTTTTGGAGCGCAGCGAAGG
>JAAYQY010000439.1 GCA_012519125.1 Spirochaetales bacterium | reverse complement strand
TTTATCCTACGCCTCGTTCATACTTGCAATGGGCTTTTCCATGTTTGTCGGTGTCTTCTTTGGGTGGTATCCTGCGATGAAAGCCTCCCGACTTGACCCGATTGATGCCCTCAACTATGAATAACCATTCCGGGGGACTGGGCCGTTGAACGCAAAAAAAACTCGATGGATGATTATGGACAACAAAGAGCCGTTCATTGTCATCACCTCTCTTGCCTTTGCCTTTTTGGTGTTGTTGGCCTTGGTCATCTTTCTCACCTCAGCTCTGCTCGAACGAGAGCAACTCAGGATGCAGAGTGAAGCTGAGCGTGCCTTCAACTCTGTTTTTCTTGCATTGCAGGACAGCACGGCCAAGGCACTGAAGACCATGCAGGACGAGCATGTAAGTGGTATCGGTGTGTACAGTTCGATGGGAAGGAAGGTCCTCAGCTTGGGAAACGTCCCCATGACCATTCCTCTCGAAGGTTTCACCAATGCGGAAATCTCCTCAAAAGGTAGTTCGGGTAACAGCGGAACGGCTACCTACAACACCCAGACAGGAATGATCGAATATATTCGGTTCAGCAGGCTCACCATCCTCTTGGATACAGGAGAGCTCACCCTCACAGAAAATGGCTTGCTGCCCACTCCCATTGATTTTCCTGATGTGCTCTATCTCCACTTTGACGGCAAGGACTATCACCACCGCAAAATGGTGATCATGATGATTGGTATCATCTCCTCGATGACGCTGATAGGACTCTTCCTGCTGGTGCTCAGCATCTACCGCAACAACCGTAGATATCGGGTGACACTGGCCAAACAGGAGAGTTTGGTGAACCTTGGACAGGCAGCCCGTACCTTGACCCATGAGATAAAGAATCCCCTTAGTGCCATCACCATCCAGCTTGCTCTTCTGAAAAAGACGATGCCCAAGGAGAATACCAAGGATCTCCTGCTCATCGAACAGGAAGTGCAGCGACTCACCCAGCTTACCAACAAGGTCAGTGACTTTTTGCGCAATCCCTTAGGGACTCCTGTTACGGTCGATCTTACCGAGCTCTTCACTTCGCTGATCAAGACCTTTGACAGACCGATTCGGTTTTCCAGTGAGCAACGCCAGCAGATTGTGATCGACAGCGATCGTGCCCGTTCGGTCTTTGAGAACTTGCTCAAGAATGCGGTGGAGAGCGCCGGAGATGGCAACCCCCAGGTTGAAGTCCGTATCACCAATGACAAGCGGGGTTTTGTCCATGTCTATGTCATGGATCGTGGAGAGGGTATCCGCGGTTCGGATGCCAAGAAGATTTTCGACCCCTTCTTCACCACGAAGATTCACGGCTCTGGCATCGGGCTTTCCATCTCCCAGCAGTTCGTGAAGGCCAGGGGAGGGCACATCCGTCTGTACAGCCGTGACGGAGGGGGAACTGTTGCCGAAGTTATCCTGCCCAAATCGATTCATGCTCTCAAACCAAAGGAAAAGGAACCATCATGAAGCTTTTGATCGTTGACGACGAGCCGAATATCCGTGACCTCATGCACCGCTATCTGAGTCTGGATGGCATTGACAGCGACTGCGCAGAGAACGGTCTTTCAGCCCAGAGGATGCTAGCCAGTGAGGCGTATGATGCCTGTCTGGTGGATCTGAAGATGCCGGGGATGGACGGATTGTCGCTCATTCATTGGATTCGTAGTGAAGGGTTTCGGATGCCCATCATCATGATAAGCGCCCATGGGGAGATCACCGATGCGGTTTCAGCCTTGAAAGAGGGTGCCCAGGACTACATCGTCAAACCATTCGACCCCGAAGAGTTGGTGATCAGGCTCAAGAAACTGGTTGATGCACAGAACCTGCGCAACATGGTGGAGAGCGAAACCAGGAACAAGAACGAGGATGACAAGCAGATTTTTGTGGGTGAGAGTGCTTCGATCAAGCGGATTAAGGAGATCATCTTTAAAATAAGTGATACCAACTCTACGGTACTCATTACCGGTGAGAGCGGCACCGGAAAGGAAGTGGT
>JAAYQY010000036.1 GCA_012519125.1 Spirochaetales bacterium | reverse complement strand
CATCTATGAGAAAGCTTGCACTGCTCCTATCTGCCTTCTTGTGCTGCTCCTGCGCACCTTTAGATCCTCCCAGCCAGGAGCAACTGTTGATCGGGGAGATGCTGGAAACCTACGGCCACATCTTTTCCTATGCGATGGATGATGCTCCTGATGCATACTCCTTCAGCAGTACAAGTTCACCATCTTATACCTGGACCCACACTTTCACCAACCTGACCACCCCAGACGGCAGTTATGCGCACGGAACCGATACCATGGGGTTTGCTGGGGAAGGAGTGCCTCCCTCCTCAGCAACCTTCTCGATGCGGATCCGCACAGGATTGGGGGGAACCGAACATGCTGTGTACTGGGAGATGAACCGGGTGGAAGGCAGGCCGGTCTTCAGCAACTTCACCATTGATGGGGTTTCTTTTCAGACCTATGCCGATGAACTGGCAGATTTTTACGAAGGAGTGGTCTGGTTTGCCCGCCGGAACTGAGGATACTTGCCTTTGGATGCGCTTTCTCCTATAGTACCTGCCATGATAGCCTCCTCATTTCTACAGATGTTGCCGATTCTCTTGGTGGTGCTGGGCGGATTCGTGCTCAGTGGCATCTACTCCATCAAGGTGGAAGATTTGGTGAAAGTAGTCTCTGACTTCTTTCTGCCAGCCCTCGTCTTCATCTCTTTGGTGCAGACTGACCTTTCAGGTGCTGCAATAGCAGATATGGCCAAGGCATCGGCATTGGTCTGCATCCTGCTCTTCGGCGTCTCGTTTGCCTGGGCCAAGATCTTCAAACAGGATATCCGAAACACGGTACCCCCGCTGGTCTTCATGAACTCAGGCTTTCTGGGCATCCCCCTGATGAAACTCTGGGGAGGAATGGAGGCTATGAACCTCATCCTCATCTACGACCAGGTCCAGGGAATATTCATGTTCACGCTCGGAATCCTGGTCATCACGGGAGGCCTGAGCAAGAAGAGCCTGCTCTCCATGCTCCACTCACCCATCCTCTGGTCAGTATTTTTGGGTTTCTTTGCCCGTCTGATCTCACTCAACCTTCCGATGGCACTGGTCAACACCTTCACCTTTGCAGGAGAAGCTGCCTCACCGTTGGCAGCCTTCACCCTCGGGGTATCGATCAGGAGAATCAAGTTTACCTTCAGCTGGAGTCTTATCGGAGCACTGTTGCTGCGCTTCGTCGGAGGCTATTCGATCGGATACCTCGCTGCGCTGGCCTTCGGGCTGAGTGGCATGGCAAGGACGGTGGTCATTGTCTCCACCGCCCTGCCATCAGCAGTCTTTACCAGCGTGCTTCCGCTACGCTACAACCTTCCCAATCAGTTTGCCAGCACCATGGTCCTGACCTCAACCCTCTTGGGAATGCTCACCATCCCGCTCTCTTTCGCCTGGGCAGGCTAGAGGGCGGCGATTTCAGCTTTCACTTCAGAGAAGCTCAGACCCCGACTCTCAGCAAGCGTCTTCACCGCAGAGAGCTTGTTGTCGATTTTTCCGAGTATTTTTTCCAAGTCGCTGAAGCTGTATCCAGCATCGAGCAGGTCCTGAACAGTGGTTTTTCCTGTAACAGATACCGCTGTAGTATTTGTTACTGGTGTCATCTCAAGTCCTTCAGGAAGAGCAACCGCACTCGCTTTCAGCTCCGCAAACCGAGGATCACTGGTCTTCTGTTGTTGTTCAAGCACCTCAATGGCGCTGGTCGGCAGCAGCGTCCCCTCCTCCGCTTCGAAATCGATGCCGGTGTACAGGGCTACAAACAGCCGAACCGAATCGGTTCCCACTTCTGTTCCCTCGGGAATGTTGGCAAGCCATAGTTCTTCCAGATCCCCAAGCCGCTGTGCTCCGTTTTGTGATTGGAACGCAGCAAGCAGGACCTCAACGGGAACCGCAAAGGCATTGGTTACATCCTGGTAGGTATAGGAGCCACGAATATCTGCAGGGTTGGGCAGGCCGGCAAAACTACCGCTCTTTATGAGTGCAGGTTGTTTGGTACTGCTGGTCTTCCAAAGGCCGAAGGCCACTGAAAGCAAGATTCCTCCAATCAGGATTGCCACCGTAAGCAGCCCTACCTTGTTGGCCGAAAGATGACGACCACCCTTTTTCGCACTGAACACCACCGTCTTTTCCACAGGACAGGAAGCATCGCTGGTGCACTCCATACAGGAGATGCACTGAGCATCCTTCACTGTCTCCTTGTGCGCCACATCAATGTTCATGGGACACGCTCGGTTGCAGGCACTGCAGCTGATGCAGGTTGACTCAACCCTGCGGATCTTGAAAATACGGATACGGTTGAACAAACCAAGGAAAGCACCGTAGGGACAGGCATACTTGCAAAAGGGGCGTTCCACCACCAAAGCGAGGGCCATGATGATGATCAGGATCACCAACCCGCCGATGGCGACCTCCCCATGGATGACCGAGAAGAGTGCATAGTAGGGGTCGTAGGCTTGGAAGACCAAGGTTGCGGACAGGGCTGTCATCACCAACACCCAGACCAGCACCACATAGCGCAACAACCTGAGGATCCTATCAATCTTGGCAGGCACAAAGGTATTGTATTTGCGCTTGAAAATTTTCCTTCCCAAGCGACCAATCCACTCCTGGAAGGTTCCCAGGGGGCAGATCCAACCACAGATGACCGGTCCGAACAGAATTGCCAGCGCAACGCCCAGTGCTGCCAGAACAACTGCAGAGTCATGGATCTTCTTGATCAACACCCCGGTTTTCACCAGGTTGTAGAGGGTAACGATGCCTCCGAAGGGACAGAGGGCATGCAAGCTGGCAGTCTTGACCTCAAAGGGGAGGTTCCACCCCCGTTCAACCGCCTCAGAAACGAGTACTATCAGAAGTACCCAGACAAAAAATGCGAGTTGCACCAAAGACCGTAGCCGAATACGATGTTTCTTGGAAATCTTCATCCTCTTTCTCTCCATCGTCCCTTAGCCTAGGGCTGCTCTTTGTGAATCATGTGAAGCTATGCTTCAGAGTGGATAAAACCTTTGAGCTCTGTGCTCCCCGTGTTAGAATACACCCATTCAAGGAGATACCGCCATGTACAGGCCCACCGTTTGCTTGTGTATTCTCTGCATCCTTCCCTCTCTGGTCTTCGGCATGCCCATCGCAGAAGAGTTGCCCCTTGCACAGGTCGACGAACAGAGAAGTCTTGCATTTGGATCGGCGGTGCGACAATTCTCGGACACGCTCTTTCTCGATGGGCTTGAACAGGAGAAGAATCAGATGATAAGCCCTCTTTCCGTCCTCTTTGCCCTCGCCATGAGTGCAAATGGAGCGACCGGCGAGACCCAAATCCAGATGATTGAGGTACTTACCAATGGGCAACTGAACAGGGAGGCGCTCAATCTTGAAAGCCTTTCCTACCTCTCCAATCTTCCTGACACGGTAAGCATTGCAAACAGCTTGTGGTTGAACCAGCGGCTTTCCCTCTCCCCTACCTTTGCACGGGAAGCCAAGCACTACTATCAGGCAGAGACTACCGAACTGGATTTCTCGCAAGCTGGCAGTGCAAAGAGAATCAACGATTGGGTGAGCAAGGCCACTCGCAATGCAATCGATTCGATCATCGATTCAACACGGGAAGAGATGGCACTCTACCTCATCAATGCCATCTCCTTCAAGGATGATTGGAGAACTCCCTTTGAAGCGAGGGCAACGGCCAAGAGAACCTTTCATACCCGCAGTGGAGATGTTCAAGCGCCCTTCCTCAACCAAACAGGATATTTTTCCTATGCCAAGACAGAGGGGGCATCCCTTCTGACCCTTCCCTACCAGAATGAACGCTATGCCATGCTTCTTATCCTGCCTGATGAGAAGCAGGATATCTCCGACTACCTGCATGCTTGGAAGGGGAAAGAGTTCAGTACATTCATACTGGAACAAGCAACGAAAAGCCAGATGCAGCGAATCCGCTTGAGCCTGCCCAAGTTTGAAAGCAGGTACAAGGACAGTCTGGTCGACAACCTGAGCCGGCTTGGCATGACACACTGCTTCAGCCCCATGATGGCCGACTTCTCCGCCTTGCTCAGCCCAAGCAGCAAGGAGGTGGTGATTGATGAGGTGCTCCACAAGACGTTCATCAGAGTGGATGAGCAGGGCACTGAAGCGGCAGCAGTGACGGCAGTGATGATGAGAGTCACCAGCATGGCTCCACAGGACGAGCGTATCCTTATCTTCGACCGCCCCTTCTTCTATGCCATTCTTGACCTTGAGGCTCAAATACCCCTCTTTCTGGGTGTCTTGGACAACCCACTGCTCCCTTAGGTTTTTCTCAATTTGCAGTTGAACATCACACCCTACTCTGAGGAGGCACCCCATCAACAAACTCACCCTACGCACCAAGCTCGGATTCGGCATCGGCGATCTGGGCGGCAATCTCTTCTTCACCATCATCGGTTTCTACCTGCTCTTCTACTTCACCGACGTAGTGGGCCTCCTGCCCGCACTTGCCGGGACTGCCCTGATGATCGGCAAGATCTGGGATGCAGTCACTGACCCGGTTACCGGCTACCTCTCAGACAGAACCCGTACGCGCTTCGGGAGGCGCAGGCCCTACATGTTCGTAGGATCGATCATCTCCTTCTTCTGCATGGGGCTCATCTTCACCCCGGTACAGCTCTCCAGCCAAGCCTTGCTGTTCGTGTACCTGACATTTCTCTACTGCTTGCTCAACACCGCCTATACGCTGGTGAACATACCGTATGCAGCCCTGCTGCCTGAGCTCACCGAAGACTACTACCAGCGCACAATTCTCACTGGATACCGGATGAGCTTTGCGGTGGTCGGAACCTTCATCGGAGCGGCCTTGGTCATGCCCATCGTCGCATCCTTCTCCTCGGCCACCCTGGGATGGTCCATGATGGGAACCTTCATGGGTGCGGTGATGCTGTTCTCAACCTTGGCAACAGTCTTCGCAATCACCGAGCCAGCTCACCCAGAGCAAGAAGTGCAGACTGGATTCTTCACCACGTTCGGTGAGGTGCTCAAGGAGAAGGTCTTTTTGACAGCCCTCCTCCCTTGGACGTTCTTCATCACCGGCACTTCGATGGTGCAGGGAGCCTTGGTCTATTACTTCACCTACATCTTCGGCAACGAGGGACTGTTTCAGCTCGCCTTGGTGGCTCTGCTCTCCTTCAGTTTGCTGTGCATTCCCATCTGGGTTCGCATCTCCCACCATATAGGCAAGAAACGATGCTATATGATAGGGATGGGCATCATGAGTGTGGGAGTCTTGCTCTTCAGCCTGCTGGGAGAACATCTGGGGCCGGTTTTCGGGGTGGCGATCATGGCCGTTTCCGGCATCGGCTTGTCCACACACTACGTCATGCCGCATGCAATCCTTCCCGATATCGTCGAATATGATGTCACCCTGTATGCAAAGGGGAGAAGAGAAGGCGTCTTCTCAAGCCTGTGGACCTTCTCCAGCAAGCTGGGACAGGCTTTTGCCTTGGCACTCAACGGGTGGATCTTGGCTCTCTTCGGCTACCAGAGCGAAGCCGTCGGGCCCCTGGCAAAGACCGGTATCATGTTGCTCTGCGGCCCGCTTCCCCTCATCTGGTATGTCGTGGGCATCATTATCCTCAGAGCTTACCCCATCGATGAAGCGTTCTATCAGGACATTCTTTCCAAACGGAGTGAGTCGTGAAGCAATCGGACCAGTGCTTTCCCAAACCCCAATACTCCTCTGCCATGAGAGCATTGGTGCGTATGATAGGACCTATGTACCTTCGCCTCGGTGAGGGCATCAGTCAGGTGGATATTCACCATAAGCAGATTCTCGACCAGGAGTTGCATGCCTTCAAACAAGGAAAGCAGCGCCTTATCATCGCCTTCCGTCATACTGCCAAAGAGGATGCTCCGGCCATCCTTGTGGGGGTGAAAGCGAGCCATCTGCGCTTCCTCTACGGCAGGGATGTCCTGAACTGGGCGGGTAAGGTGACCCGTTTTCTCTTTCCTCGCCTTGGGTTTGTGGCGGTGCAGAACCGCTATTCCAATCGCGAGGGGATTGATCTGCTCAAAGGCGAGTTGAGAGAGGGAAGGTTTCCCCTCTGCCTTGCTCCAGAGGGCCAAGTGACGTATCACATGTTCCACTGTGCCAAGCTGCAAGCAGGACTCGCTTCCTTTGCCCTCTGGGCACTGGAGAGCAATCAGGAGGTTACCATCCTTCCCATTGCCACCGGCTATGCTCATCCTGTACAGAGAGAACAGCTCTTCTCTCTTTGGGAGCAAAAAAGCTCCCATACGCTGAAAAGCAAGGAGGCAGAGCAAGCCCTTGATGAAGCCTTCGACTACACCCTTTCGGTGGTTGCAGAGTCTTTCGGTCTTGTGGACAGCAAGAAGCGATCTTTTGCAGAACGAAGGGATGCTCTCTGCACTCAGTTGCTGGAAAAGGGAGAGCTGTTGGCGGGCCTTGAGCACGAGGCAAACAACACGACCCTCGACAGGCTTTTTGCTTTGCGCTATGCAGGACAAGACATACTCTTTGGGCCCCAGAAGGAGGAACAGAAGAGGAAAGAGGAAGCACAAACCTTTCTCAAATACAGCCAAGTGGTTGATGTTCTTGAGTACCTGGACAGGGAGTATGGAGAAGGAGAAGCAAAACAGATCCGCCATAAAGAGCTGTTGCTGAACCTTCTGGATGTGCTCAACCGAGTCGAGGGTGGATCCATCAATACACGCTATACCCCAAAAGGGAAGCGAGCCCATCTTCTGATCGGCGATCCGATACGGGTCAATGCTCTGCTTGAGGCCTCACAGAGTCGCAAACAACGACTCACAAGGATTGACAGGACAATCTATGAGGTGCTTCAGAAGACGAGCAAGGAGCTGGAATCGATCATGCTTCCTTTGTCAGAGTGAATTCGATGGGTTTGTCTTCATAGTGCCCACGAAGAGAGGGAGGCATCAAAGCCGCCAGACGGAGCATGATCTCATCGGCCAAGGCCTGGCGGGTATCGGCATCAATGCGCCCGCCCTTCTGTACGATCTCAAAGACCTCACCTACCCTGACGGTGATCACCGTTCGCCTGAGACGCTTGATGTTCTTCTTGAACTCGGTAAAACCCACCACGGCAACGCTAATCATGGGAACGTCTTTCTTATGGGCGATGAAGGCAATACCACCCTTTCCTTCCTGCAGCTTGCCGTCATGACTACGCGTCCCCTCAGGGGCGATGGCAAGAATGTGCTTCTCATCCAGCACCTTGAAACAGGCATCCATCGTAGCGCGACCCATGTTCTGCCGGTCGACAGGAATAGAACCCCAGAGATCCATCAGATAGGCCATGAACTTGTGGTCCCAAAGCTCTTGCTTGGCCATGGCAACCAACTTGCGCGGCTGCAAAAAAGCATAGAGCATAGGGCCTTCCAGATTGGAGGTATGGTTGACCATCATCAGAAGGGGACCTTGGTGAGGGACCTTATCCAGTTCGCTCCGGTCAATGCGGAAAAACAGACGAAAAAAAGTTCTGAGGAGACTGTTGATGATGCGCGCGGATATCTTCATTGCCCCATGATAGCAGACGGGTGAACTCATGCCAAGAAGTGCAAGCCCTAGGCTCAGAGCTTTCTGCGATTCTTGTTTCGGGTGATGAGCACCAAATAGGGAACAACCAAGATGGTTGCAAGAGAAGCCATGAGAGAGAATGCAAACGGTAGGGAGTACAGGCTACCCATCAGGCCGACCAAGGGGAAGATCATGATCATGAAGAGACTGTACGCCATACTCTGGAAGCTGAGGATGGTCGCCCTGAACCGGGAAGGGATCAGGCGGTTGAGATAGGTTGAGATGGTAGGCGCCAAAAGGCCCTCCAGACTTCCATTGAGGATGTAGAAGAGGGCGGAATAGGGGGTGAGCGCTACCGTCCAGAGGGTGAACAGCAACAGGATCGGGCAGACGATAAGAATCCCTTTCTGCCCGATGGCTCGTTCGATGCGATGCGCATTCACCGAAAAGAGGGCTGCAACCAAGGCATGCAGGCTGAAGATGATCCCGATCACATCGGTCGTATACCCAAGGTTTGTCCAATGGTTCTGCAAATAGAAGAAAAGGCAGATCATGAAGGCGAACAGGGACTCGCTGAAGATGATCAGAAAGGCTATGCGAGGAGTGGCAGCAAAGACTTTCATGCTGTCTACCATCTGGTTTTTCAACGATTGGGCAATGCTCTTCGCCAGATTCGGCCTTTCCTCCTTTCGTATCTCCTCGTGTATGACAGGCTCCTTGAAAAACAGTGCTATGACAAAGCCGACGAGACCGGAAAGAATGGTAAGTCCGAAGGCCAGCAGATAGTCAACGCTGGCAAGGTATCCTCCGATGAGAAACGCTATGATGGAAGCTATGTTGTAGAGCAGTTCATCCCTACCCTTCACCGAGAGGTAGCGACTCTCATCGGCATCGAGAAGCAAGGAATCATAGAGCAGGGCATCCCCTGCCCCCGACTCCAGGTTGTACCCCAAGGCACTGAGGACAAAGGCGAGAATCTGCAGCCAAAACGTAGGCCCCCAATACATAAGGACCAAGCTCAGGGCATAACAGACTCGTCCGGCAAGTCTGCTTGTCTTGCGTCCCCAGATGTCTGCCACCGAGCCGGTTGGGACTTCCATCAGAAAACTGGTGATGTGAAAGATGGCCTCAAGGGCACCGAGCTGGATGAGGGAGAAACCACGACTGGCAAGATAGATCATCCATATGCCGTGGGTGAAGGAGAGATTCATGCATACGGTGAAGGCATAGGAGAGCGCAATGTTTCTGGTATACTGTTTCAGAGCCACGACTAACCTCCCCAAACCTCATCAAGCATACATGCATCAGAATCCCTGAACAAGCCAAGAAATGGGTTTTTCCGCGAAATCCTGTGAAAATCATGGTACAATACAAGGCAATAGACTAAATCAGGAGCACCCAGATGGAAGAACGAATGTTTGAAAACCTGAAGATAAAGACAGCACTGCTCGGTTTCGGAGCCATGAGACTTCCCCTCGACGAAAAAGGGGGCATCGACAAAGCAGAAGCAGAAAAGATGCTCGATCTGGCATATGAGAAGGGCGTCACCTATTATGATACCGCCTATACCTACCATGGGGGGGAGAGCGAACCGTTCTTGGGTGCGTACCTGAAGAAATACCAGCGCTCAACCTATCAGCTTGCCACCAAACTGCCGCAATGGCTGGTCAACTCCCTTGATGATGCCAAACGACTCTTCGAGGAACAGCTTGCAAGGCTTGGCCATGAGTACATCGACTTCTATCTGATTCATGCAATCGACAAGAAAGCGTTTGTGAAGATGGTGGACCTAGGGGTTGTCACCTATCTGGAGGAAGAGCAGAAACAAGGAAGGATCAAACACCTTGGATTCTCCTTCCACTCCACCTATGAGGACTTTGCCTACATCGCCTCCTTCCGCCGTTGGGACTTCTGCCAGATCCAGTACAACTACCTCGACACCGAGGAGCAGGCTGGGGACAAGGGCTATGAGCTGTGCACCAAGCTTGGCATTCCCGTCATCGTCATGGAGCCGATCAAGGGAGGCTCGCTTGCCACTCTTCCCCCAGACCTCGAGGAGAAGCTGAAAGTGCTTGGGACACAGACCAGCAGCGCTGCCTACGCCCTGAAGTGGGTGGCTGACCATCCGAATGTGAAGGTCATTCTCAGCGGTATGTCCACCTACGACCAGGTGCAGGAAAACCTACAGACGTTTGAACAGCATACCCCGCTTACCCAAGAGGAGATGCAGACACTCGAAGAAATCGGCTCGGTCATGCGAAGCCGTGTCGGCAACGGGTGCACAGGTTGCAAGTATTGCAGGCCCTGTCCTTTTGGGGTGGATATTCCTGGCAATTTCGCCCTCTGGAACAAGTTCAGGATGTTCGAGAACTATGCAGTGGTGAAACAGATGTGGGAGCATGAGAAGGAGCAGGACAAGAGACCTACCTCCTGCACCGAGTGCGGCCAGTGTGTTCCGCTCTGCCCCCAGCACATCAACATTCCCGAGGACCTGAAGCTTGTGCAATCTGAGCTTCAGGAAGCACGAAGCTAAGCCTAAAAGGCCTCGTCTTTTTTCCTTGGTTCGGATATTGTGCAGACAGAGAGGGACAACATGGAAGAGAGAGCATATGCAGCACTGCTGGGATGGTTCACCGGTGATGGGTTTGGTAGCCAGAGCGAGGGAAGAGAGGAACAAGAGCTCTCGCTTCTTGCCCCTGACGGCCTGACAGAGGTGTATACCCTCGAAAGCATCTATGAGCTGTGTGGCATGAGCAGTGAGGCAAGTGATCTCTCTGTCCTGCTGGCCTTGAGCATGCTCGACAACAAAGCGTTGCTGGCCGACCATGTGAAGGCCAGTTACCGCAGGTATGTGAAGTGCGAGGATGCAGAGCTCTCACCAGAACTGGTGACCAACCTGGAGCATGAGGCCTCCACTTCGGAATCTGCTCTCATCCTTTCACGATCATTGGTCATGGGCTTGGCTCTGATCGGAAAACCTGCCAAACGACAGCGCCAACTCTCCCATCTCGAGAGCGCTTTGTTCACTACCTCTCCCCTGGCCCAAGACGCTGCATATCTGATGAGCCTGGCCTTCTCTCTTACCATTTCGGAAAAGGCTGAGGATGCCGCTACGCTGGTAGGGCTGCTGCTTCAGCAGTGCTCAAAGCTTGCACTTGATGAACGGCTTG
>JAAYQY010000438.1 GCA_012519125.1 Spirochaetales bacterium | reverse complement strand
TCGGCATCCACCGCCTGCAACGTGAAGGAGTAGGAGGAGAGGAGGTAGATGATCACCGAGGAGAGCAGGATGATGGTTCCGGCTTTCTGGATGAACCCCAAGGTGCGTTCACGGGTCTGCAACCAGGTATTGCGAGGTGAAGGGAGCTGGTAGCGGGGGAGTTCCAGAATGAAGGCATTGGTTTCTTTGTGCCGGTCCAGTGCTCTTGCAAGCAGGCCGGTTATCACGACTGCAACAATGCCCAGCAGGTAGATCATCGGAGCGATGAACCACTTTCCGGGGAAAAAATAGGTGAGCATAAGGGCGAAGACCGGCATCTTGGCACCACAAGGGATGAACGGAGTGACGATGACCGTCAGCTCCCGCTGTTTCTGGTGCTCGATGGTTCGGCTGCTCATGATGGCAGGAACCGAACACCCCGTTCCGATGACCAGTGGGATGATCGATTTGCCGGAGAGTCCGAGGGTGCGCATCATCCTGTCCATGATGAAGGCGATGCGAGCCATATACCCGCAGTCCTCCAGGATGGAGAGCAGGAGGAAGAGTACGAAGAGCTGGGGTACAAAGGTCAATACTGCACCCACTCCTGCGATGATGCCGTCTGCAAGGATACCCGAGAGCAGGGGGAGTACCCCAAAGCGGTCTGCTCCCAGATGTACCTGCTCGCCAAGAAATGCAAAGAGTTCTTCCAAAAGTGGGGTGGTATATCCTCCCACCAGGCCGATGGAGAGGTAGAATACCCCTGCCATGATGGCGAGGAAGAGAGGAATGGCTGCAAAGCGATGCGTAGCAATGGAGTCGAAATCAAACCCTTTTTTTGTGTTCTTCCTAATCTGGCAGTCCTTGGCAATATGCTCAGCCACCTTGTAGCGTTGGTCTATGATGATGGCTTCAGGGTCATCCTCAAAGTGGGCTTCCAGTTCTTTTCTTGCTTTTTCAATATACGTCTTGAAAGCAGGGGGAGGTGCGGGCATGGAAGAGAGGAAGAGTTCGTCTGCTTCAATCAGCTTGATGGCTGCCCATCGCATCTGCCGTCCCTTGGGTATCTGGTGCAGGTAGTCGTCTCCGATGATCTCGGAGATGTAGCGTTCAACAAAATTGGAGAAGAGAGGACAGAGTGGCAGTCTCTTTTCAGACAGGCTCTTTTCAATCTGGGCTTGCAAGGCCTCAATCCCAGTTCCCTTGCTGGCAGAAATCTGCACAACAGGTGCTCCTGTCATCTGTGAGAGGCGCTTTGCATCGATGGTGATGCCCTCTTTTTCCAAGAGGTCTTCCATGTTCAGGACCAGAAGCAAGGGTCTGCCCAGTTCTGCAAGCTGGTTGGTGAGATAGAGGCTGCGTTCAAGGTTTGTGGCGTCGATGACGTCAATGATGAGGTCAGGTTGTTCTTCGAGGATATAGCGTCTGGAGAGCTTCTCCTCGGGAGAGTAGGGGGAGAGGGAGTAGATGCCAGGAAGGTCGAGGATACGATGACCATTGGTCATCCCTTCCTTCTTTTCCACCGTTACGCCAGGCCAGTTTCCCACATAGGCACTGGTTCCCGTAAGCAAATTGAACAAGGTGGTCTTCCCACAGTTGGGATTTCCGATGAGTGCAAGTGTTTGCATGGACTATCTTAGCTCAATGACGCTTGCCTCAGCTTTTCTGAGACATAGATGGTAGCCACGTACGGTAACTTCCATGGGATCTCCCATCGGAGCCATCTTTACAACTTCGACTCCAACACCTTTGGTGAAGCCCATATCCATAAGTCTGCGTTTGAGCTGCTTGGGAGCGTTGATCGCTTTCACAGCTCCTGTCTGCCCTACGGTAAGTTCATCCATCGTCATGTGCATCTTGTGTATCCTCACCTACAAGTTAGCTAATACAAACATTTGTGTCAAGGTTTTTGTGAGAGCAAGATGACAAATCAGAATATGCATGCTACCATCAACGCATGCAAAAGTCTGGGGAAGATTATCTTGAGGCCGTTTTGGCACTCAGTGAGGAACATGAAAAAGTCCGCGCCACCGATGTTGCCTTGCGTCTTGGCGTCTCCAAGCCGAGTGTAAACCGGGCCATGAAAGTGCTTTCCCAAGATGGGTACATCCGTCAGGAGACCTACGGAGATATCCACCTGACTGAGAAGGGGAAGCTGAAAGCCTCCCAAATCTATTTCCGTCACAAGACCCTGACCAGCTTTTTGCAAGAGGTGCTTGGTGTTGATCCGGTAATCGCCGAACAGGATGCCTGCCTTATCGAGCATGACATCTCCAGTGAGACAATGGAGAAGCTAGCCTCATTCTTGCGCTCCTATCAGCATAAGTAGAGCTTGTATACAGTACTTTCTCGTGAAAACTGATGTTTGTGAGACATTTCTGCTTTCCCTGCTGAGCTTTACTCAAAATCACGCCAACAAACACAAAAGCTTTTTCTTGTGCATTCCCCAAGACATTCTAGACTGAAGTCAGAAAGACTTTAGGAGGTCTCAGATTATGAAGAAAGCACTTATAAGCATGTTGCTCGTTCTTCTTCTGCTCCCCTTTGCTTTGGTAGCACAGGGACAGAAAGATGTAGCTGTTGATGAAAACAAGCCCGTAACCGTGCAGTACTGGACCCATGAGGATCCTGCCCGCACCCAGCTCGAGACCGAGCTGATCGCCAAGTTCATGGCAGATAACCCACACATCACCGTTGTGCGTTCCACCCAGGCTTCGGTCAAGCAGATCGAGCTGGTGCAGACCGCCTTCGCAGCCAACCAGGGTCCTGACATGTTCAACCTGCCGATTGAGAACCAGTATGCCTACATCACCAACCAGCGTGTTGCTCCGGTTGATTATGAAGCAGCTGGGTATGCAAACAAGCAGGACCTGCTGGACACCTACATGGCCAACGTGCTGGACACCGTCACCGTTGATGGAGAGGTCTACGGTCTTCCGCTTGAGCTGACCAACTGGTCTATCTATCTCAACAAGAAGGTATTCCGCTCTGCAGGTCTTGATCCTGAGAAGGATTATCCCAAGACTTGGGAAGAGATGGCAGACATCTCCGAGAAGCTGGTCATCCGTGATGGCGACATCCTCATCCGCCGCGGTTTCGACTTCAGGTATCCCTACTATTTGACGTTCTTCGTCCCTATGGTGGAGCAGCTTGGTGGCGAACTCATCAGCGCAGATGGCAAGAAAGCCATTGTCAATGACGATGCTTGGCTGAAGGCTCTTACCTTCATGCAGCAGTGGGGACCCTCGGGCCGCAACCTCGGCTCGCCGACCT
>JAAYQY010000437.1 GCA_012519125.1 Spirochaetales bacterium | reverse complement strand
TGTTCGCATCGATTGGCTTCTGGGAAAGGAAGAGATCGCAAAGAGGATACAGGAAGTTCTGTTCAACAAATGAACATTGCATCTCCGTAACTGAAAAATCGATAAGAGTTCTCTATTGCATGCCGATAGGCAGTCTCAATGTTCTGTTTGCCTGCAAAGGTGGAGACAAGGACCAATAACGTTGACTCGGGAGTGTGGAAGTTGGTTAGCAGCTGATCGACCACCTTCCACCGGTACCCGGGTCGGATGAAGAGATTTGTTCTTCCTTCCCCACCCAGCACTTGGGCTGTAGCTTCATCGAACGCGCTCTCCAGCGTTCGGACACTCGTAGTGCCGGTAGCTACAATCTTTCTCCCCTCTGTGCGTGCCTGATTGATCAAAGCCGCACTCTCCTTGCTGATCTCGTATTTTTCAAAGTGCATGTGATGGTCTTCCAGCTTCTCTGTCCTGACCGGCAAGAAGGTTCCCGCGCCGACATGCAGGGTGATGGGAACAATGGTGCACCCTTTTTTCTCGATGGAAGAGAGGATTTCCTGGGTAAAATGAAGACCAGCGGTGGGAGCTGCCACAGACCCTTCTTTTTGGGCATAAATGGTCTGGTAGCGCGTTTCATCACTGAAACTATCCTCGCGCTTGATGTAAGGGGGAAGCGGGACATGACCGAGTGTTTGGAAGAAGTTCTCATCGAGGCTCTCCTCAAAGGCAATGCTTCGGGTCCCATCCTCAAGCTCTGCGGTAATCCATCCGGTGCGCGTATAGGTTCCATCAGCATTCGAAAAGGTATAGCGCTTTCCGACATGCTGTTTTTTGGTCTTGGTCACCATCGCATTCCAGCTATGGTCCAGATTCTCTTCCAAAAAGAGAAACTCAACACGACCACCGGTCTCGCTCTGGGCGTACACCCTGGCTTTTCGCACTTTGCTGTTGTTCACGACAACTATGCTGCCCTCCTCTAGGTGGGAAGCAAAATCCGTCATCATCTGGTCAACAAGTGTTCCGGTGTCTTTCTTGAGAACCAAAAGCCGATCTTCACCGCGTCTGTCAGCAGGTGTTTGGGCTATAAGATTCTCAGGTAGGTCAAAAGAGAATTCCTTGATTGTCATCCATTGTCCTCTTGCAGGGAATTCCCAGCAAATCATATGCTTTCTTGGTTGTCATTCTTCCACGGGGAGTTCGCTTGAGGTATCCCTTCTGGATGAGGTACGGTTCATAGAAATCTTCCAAAGATTCTATGGCTTCCCCTACACTGATGCTCAACGTCTCAGCTCCAACCGGTCCTCCATCGTAGAACTCGATGATGGTTCTCAAAATATTCCTATCCTGTGTTTCGAGCCCGTTGGAGTCGATGCCCAATCTTTCCATACCGTGGTCAACCACATTGATGGTCACGTTCCCATCACCCATGACGGTGGCAAAGTCGCGAAGCCTCCGCAGCAACCGATTTGCAATACGAGGGGTTCCTCGGCTGCATCGGGCAAGATGATGGATTGCCTCAGCATCAATCTTGATATCCATGATTTGTGCAGACCGGGCGATGATGGAGGAAAGTTCTTCCTCATCATAAAACTCGATATGACAGGTAATGCCAAAGCGGGATGAGAGCGGGCTCGAAACTGATCCAGCCTTGGTTGTAGCTCCAACCAACGTGAATCTAGGTAAGGGGATG
>JAAYQY010000436.1 GCA_012519125.1 Spirochaetales bacterium | reverse complement strand
GGATCGAAGCCTTTGCTCTTCAGCAGACTGAGGGTAAGAAACTCTCCCTTGCTCTTGCTCATCTTGCCCGTCTCATCAAGCAGGAACTCCCCATGCAGCCAATACTTGACCCAGGGTTTTCCGGTAGCTGCTTCACTCTGGGCAATCTCGTTGGTGTGGTGAACGGGAATGGCATCGATACCACCGCAGTGGATATCGAACGATTCACCAAGATAGTGCATGCTCATCGCCGAACACTCGATGTGCCAACCCGGAAACCCCCTTCCCCAGGGAGAGGGCCACATCATGGCCTGCTCGCCATGCTTGCTGTTGGTGAACCAGAGCACAAAATCCTTGCTGTTGCGCTTGTTGTCGTCAGCCTCGACATCATCACGCACGGCAGTGCGCAAAGATTCGAGATCCAGACGGGCAAGCTTGCCGTAGTCGGGGATGGAGTCGATACTGAAGTAGACATTGCCCCCGCTGATATAGGTGTGCCCACCCTCCTCCAGTCTCTTGATCAGGGCGATCATCTGCTGGATGTGGTCGGTTGCCTTGCATACGGTCGAGGGACGAATCATATTCAACTCATCATAGTCTTTGAAAAAAGCATCGGTGTAGTAGGAAGCAATCTCCCAGACCGTACGGTTGGTCTTGTTGGCCATGTGCTCAAGCTTGTCCTCTCCATCATCACCATCACCGGTTAGGTGGCCGACATCGGTGATGTTCATGACATGGTTGACGGAAAAGCCACTGAGCTGAAGCACTCGCTTCAGAAGGTCTTCAAACAAAAAGGTTCTGAGATTGCCGATATGTGCATAGTTGTAGACCGTTGGGCCACAGGAGTAGAGACCGACCTGCTGGTCATCCAGCGGCACAAACTCCTCGACACAACGGTTCATCGTATTATAGAGAAGGACAGGCATTGAGAGCTCCTTTAGGTTGCCCACCCCAGAAAAAGGGGGTAAGATGTCTCCATGCCTACCAATGTACGCAATAGCGGTGAAAAAATCAACCTTGACCAACTGCTCCTGAAGCAGGTTCCGCTTGCCCAATATTCAAGCATCCATACAGGAGGCGTAGCCGATTTGGCTGCCTATCCTTCCGATTTTGAGGAGCTGAGAGAGCTTTTGCACTACGCAAGGGAGAACAAGCTCCCCATTACCGTTCTGGGGGGAGGAACCAACAGCCTTATCAGCGACGAAGGCATTGAGGGGCTGACCATCATCACCAGCCACCTCAAGCGTCGCCATGTACAAGGAGAGATGTTCTGCGTCCGCTGCGGCCTCGGCCTCGATCGTGCCATCGATCTTGCCATCGAGGATGGCCTGACCGGACTTGAGCTTTTGGGAGGGCTGCCTGGTACTGTCGGGGGGGCCATCCACGGCAACAGCAGCGCCCATGGAACCAGCATCTCCGACCTGCTCTACTATGTGGACTACATGACGTTTGATGGCAAGCTCCATCGCAAGCAGATTCACCTTGATGAGTTCAGTTATCGCCGCTCCCCGTTCACCGACCGGCATGACATCATCCTCTATGAGGCAGGTTTCCGTCTCTATCCCACCACACAAACCAGCGAAGCCCGCAAGAAGAAGGACGAGGTCAAGCACCGGCGCAAGACAAACGGCCAGTATGACAATCCCAGCATCGGAAGCATTTTCGTCAACCCAGAAGGCTACAAGGCAGGAGCTCTCATCGAACAGTGCAACCTCAAAGGATATTCCATCGGGGGGGCTCAGATATCCCATCGGCATGCCAACATGATCATCAACTCCAATGCCAAGGCAACCAGCAGCGACATCAAAGAATTGATCGAACATGTCAGGCAAGAGGTGCAACAGCAATTCCAGATCACCTTGGTCGAGGAGATCCAGTATCTCGGCCGGTGGGGAAGCGGTAGAGAATGCGCAGCTGATTCGGATGGGAAAGCATCTGGAATTCCACAGCCCCTTGAGCCAACTCCAGATGATAGGAGAGTCCTTCTTCGGAGTACTCAACAAAGGATGTCCCGCTTCCCAGTCGCACATGCATCCCTCTGCTGATCCGGTACCCCACTTCGAGGGAAATCTTGTGTGAAGTGAGACTGAGCAAAATCTTCTGCTCAGTTCGTATCCCCACACCCCGTTTTTGCTGCCAACTCAACAAGAACTCCCACCCAGAGAAGTCATAGGAAAGTCGAGAGCCAAAGGTATGCTCCAGCTCTTGCATCTCTCCCCCAAACAGGGGTCGTGGTCCCAGCTTGCTGGACGCATTCCACACAATGTGCAGATTGCTCAGATCGCACTGCAGCTCATAGGAACTGGAGCGCTGCCACCTGTGGTCATCGAAGACCTGGTGATAGGTGATCGGACCAAGGCTGAGTGAGAACGAGGAGGCGAGTCGCACGCCTTGTGAAGGGGAGAAAGAGGGGGCAAAAGAGAGCGATGCAAGCGTTTGTGTTTCCTGAAACGAGAAAAGGAAGGTCGTTCCTTGCATCGTACGTTGGTAGGGTATGTATAAGTTCCCAAGTGCCAGCGATCCCATGTCGAGCAGAGCACATGAGAACCTGTTCCACTGCCCTACCAAACCTCTTTTGTCGCTCCCCGCTGCGACCAAACTCAGGCTGTGAGAGCCATGCGAAAGTCTGACCGACTCCCATGTCCTGTTCTCAAGTGAGGGAAAAACCGAATGCAAATCGACCGAAGAGGCTGCCACACCCCAGTTCCCGGATCGATAGATCAGGCGCTTCACATCCAGATCGACCTCACCTTGCCTCACATCCAAACCAAGCGAAATGGATTGCTCATCCTCCTGCATCGAGAGCCTGACCATGTGCGCTTTGGGATCTGCTTGCAGTGTCCAAAGTGCTTTGGCAGGCAGGGAGCACACACAGGCCAAGAGCAGAAGCGGAAACACTACCTTCATGATGGGAAAAGAACTACCTCTTCCTTTTTTGCTTCATGTTGATTATTCCGTCCAATAGTGCTTTAATGTCTTGGTATCATCCAACTACACATTCATACCATATCGAATGAGAAACATTAGGAGACATGCATGGTAATTTTGACCTTGAACTGTGGCAGCTCGTCTGCCAAGTACCAAGTCTATGACTGGAAGAACAAGGATATTCTCGCTGTCGGTGTTGTCGAACGCATTGGCCTAGAGTATTCCACCATTGAGCACAAAGCAAACGGAAAGGAGGAGTACCACGCAGAGTTCTCCTCACCCACCCACAAGGAAGCCATCGAGCTCATCATCAGGATGTTGCTTGACGACGAGTACGGTGTGATCGGCGACCTGAAGGAGATTGGGGCTGTCGGACACAGGGTGCTCCATGGCGGAGAAATCTTCAAGAAGTCCGAGTTGGTAACCGACGAGGTCATCGAGCAGCTGAAAAAGGTCATCCCCCTCGGCCCGCTGCATATGCCGGCCAACATCATGGGCATCGAGGCAGCCCGCAAGGCTATGCCCGATGTACCGCAGGCCATCATCCTTGACACCGCATGGCACCAGACCATGCCCGAAGCCGCCTTCATGTATGCAGTCCCCTATGAGTGGTATTCCAACTACAACGTACGCAGATACGGCTTCCACGGAACCAGCCACCTCTACTGTGCAAAGCGTGCAGCAGTTCTGCTGGGCAAAGAGAACAAGGACACCAACGTCATCATCTGCCATATCGGCAACGGTGCCTCCATCTGTGCAGTGAAAGATGGTGTGTGCGTAGACACCTCCATGGGGCTCACCCCGCTTGAGGGTCTGGTCATGGGTTCACGCTCGGGCGACATCGACCCTGCCATCATTCCCTACATGATGGAAAATACCGGAATGAGTGCCAAGGAGATGGACACCGCCCTGAACAAGAAGAGCGGTTTGATCGGCCTGTGCGGCAAGAGTGACCGCCGTGACGTGCTCAAGGCAAGTCAGGAAGGTGACAAGAAGGCCCAGCTCGCCATTGATATGGAGTGCAGAAGGATCGCCAAGTACATTGGTGGGTATGCCACCCTGCTTGGAGGCAAGCTTGATGCTGTTGTCTTCACTGCCGGTGTCGGTGAGATGGCCCGCCATATCCGTAAGGGTGCTTGCCAGGGTCTCGAAGCTATCGGAGCCCACCTGGACCTTCACAAGAATGAAGTCTGTTTCAGCCGCAATGGCGAGTTTGAGATCAGCACCGACGACTCGAAGGTGAAGATCCTGGTCATTCCCACCGATGAGGAACTGGTCATGACCGAGGATGCATATGCCCTGATGAACGGCACCTATGATGTCCACACCAACTTCCACTACACCTTTGAAGACAAGGAGTATGTGAACAAGGGTCGTGAACGGGATCTGCAGAAGAATATCGAGAAAAACCCCGAGCTTGCCACCATTCTTGCCAACAAGAACTAGGACAAGCACCTGCTTCAGACAGGACGCCTTTGGGGCGTCCTGTTTGCGTCTGACGCGCAAATCTATGAGGAATGTGTGAAATTGAGGCTCCCCTCTTGCCTAGCGGGGACCTTGTGGACTACGGTTTTGGCATGAGTACCATTCTTGTGGTTGAAGACGATCTGGATATCCGCGAACTGGAACGCTATGCCCTTGCCAGCAATGGCTACACGGTCTTTGAGGCCGAAAACGGCAAGGAAGCGCTGTCTGTACTTGAAAAAGAACCTGTCGATCTGGTCATCCTGGATATCATGATGCCGGTCATGGACGGGCTTACCGCCATCAAGGCAATTCGCTATACGTTGCAAAGCACTGTTCCCATCATCGTGGTCTCGGCAAAGGGGGATGAGAGTGACATCATCACCGCCCTTGAACTCGGTTGTGACGACTACCTGACCAAACCGTTCAGCATGAATGTCCTGAACAGCAAGATCCGGGCTGTCCTTCGTCGCCTCAGCGAATCGAGCAGCAGCAGTGCAGTCCATCATACAGGGCTGGTCATGGACAAGGAAAAACACCAGTGCCTCTTAGACGGCAG
>JAAYQY010000435.1 GCA_012519125.1 Spirochaetales bacterium | reverse complement strand
TTCGATCAAAAAGAAAAACAGCCTCACCCGCCGATTTGTCATTGCCTTGATTCTTATCCTGATGGAACTGCTGACAATCGGGTACATCAAGCTCTCCCTCACTGAAAAAGCGATTGAAACCAATCGCATGGTGAACCATACCTATTCAGTCATCACAGAACTGAAAACACTCACCCGAACCTTCCAAAACATCCGTATTGCCGAGCGAGGCTATCTGCTTACCGGCGATCGCATCTACCTGCAGGAAATCGGGGTCAGCACCTACTCCTTCGACCAGCACCTGATCAAGCTTACCATACTGACGCGCGGTCATACCGAACAGCAAGCAAGGTTGAAAGAGCTGGACAAGACTTTTGATCGTCTGATTACCGAAGCAGTGCAACCTCTGTTGCGCTATCGTGATGAGATGCAGCATGACTTCGACCTGTTGCTGGAAAGCGATAAACTCCCGGGCCTCATGGAGGTCTCCAAAACCATCACCAATGAACTTGAACGCATCCTGGATGATATTGAGACAGAGGAGTATTCCCTGTTGGAGATTCGTACAGAGGAGATGGAGTTCTGGTATGACCTTGATAGGCTCGTAACGCTCCTCGGACCCCTGTTCATCATCCTCATCACCTTCTTTGCAGGGCGTGGGGCGCTCAAAAAACTGGAACGATACCGTCACCAGCAAGAGACCGACCAGCAAGATCTGCGAGAAGCGAGAGACCGGTTTGCCAGTGTCATAGCAGGCTCCAATCTCGGTACGTGGGAGTGGAATCTCATCACTGGAGAAATCCAGATCAACGCGACATTCGCTGAACTCTTGGGGTATCAGCTGAGTGAACTGGAACCCTTCGGCTATGAAAAATTCAAGGATCTCATCCTTGAAGAGGATCTTGATCGTGCTCTCCAACTCTTGCAACAGCATTACCAAGGTGAATTGGAGTATTTCAGCTGCGACTTCAGGATGCATCACAAGGACGGCCATACAGTCTGGATTCTCAGCCGAGGCAAGGTGCTCCGCTTTGACGAGAACCACAAGCCACTTCTCATGACCGGTACCCATGCCGACATCTCCAAGCGGGTTGCAGATGCCCAAGCTCTGGCACGAAGCGAAGAGGAGAGCCGGAAACTCTTTGAGGCAATGAACCAAGGCTTTGCCTACTGCCAGATTCTTACCGACGAAGCAGGGAAACCCAACGACTATCGAATCCTTAGGGCCAATGAGAACTTTGAGGTGCAGACGGGTCTGGCAGTCAGCAACTCAGTAGGGAAACGCATCAACGAGCTGATTGAGGGTGTGGAACCAATCTGGTTTGAGAACACTGGCAAGGTGGCGCTAACCGGAGAGTCGATGACATTCGAAGCCTACAATGCAGGCCTCGGGCGCCTCTTCCGCATTTCAGCATTCAGCCCGGAGCTCGGTTATTTTGCCATGATCATCGACAATATCACCCAACAAAGAGAAACCGAGCAACAACTTGCCTATGAGAAAACGCTCTTCGAGACCACTCTCCTCTCGGTTGGTGACGGAGTGATCTCCACCGATGAGACAGGCAAGGTGCAGTTCCTCAACAAGGCGGCTGAGGAGCTGACTGGTTGGTTGAGTGAGGAAGCGAAGGGTAGGAACTTCGAGGAAGTATTCAGAATCCTCTGTGGCAAGGATCGAAAAGCTTGCCCGAACCCTGTTGCCCAGGTATTGAAGGAAGAGAAGCGTATCGAGCTCGCCGATGATACCATCCTCATCGCCCGCGACGGCTTTGAGCGGTATATCAACGATAGTGCCGCCCCCATTTTCGACCATACCCACACGATTACCGGAGTCGTCTTGGTCTTCAGGGATAGCACCGAACAACGAAAAAAGCAGCATGAGATTCTCTCCTTGAGTTTCACAGACTCGCTGACAAGACTGAACAACAGACGGTTCTACGATCAGGTGAAAGCCGAAGTTGACAAGGACCCCTACTACCCCCTTACCTTGGTGATAGCCGATGTGAATGGTCTGAAACTTACCAATGATGCCTTCGGCCATGAGGCGGGAGATGAACTGCTGCGTAAGGTCGCTGAGGTATTGAAGAATACCTGTCGTGAGGATGACATCATCAGCCGCATCGGTGGGGATGAGTTCGTACTCCTCTTGCCTCAGACCGATGCCCTGCATGCCCAAGCCATTGTCAAACGCATCAACAATGCACTGTTGAAAGAAGAGGTCAGAGGTATCCAAGTCTCTGTCTCCTTCGGCTATGCCGTGAAGGAAGAGAAAGAGCATCTTTTTGAGGACACCTTCAAGATTGCTGAAGATGTGATGTACCAGAACAAGCTCGCAAGCAGTACCGTCTTCAAGAAGAAGGTTATCAACGCACTGCTCGAGCGGCTCTTCAGCCGCGACAGCACCAGCGAAGAACACAGCAACCTCGTCGGTTCCTACTGTGCAGCCTTTGCTCGTGAACTTGGGTATCCCGAGGACGAAATTGAGGAGATGCGCCTTGCAGGCCACTATCATGACCTCGGAAAAATTGCCATCGAGCCTTCCATTCTGATCAAGAGCACCGATCAGCTGACAAAGAGTGAAGCACTGGAGTTGCGCAGGCATGCTGAGATCGGGTACAACATCCTCAGAAGCGTTGGAGAGTACGCCTCCTTTGCCGAGGCTGTTCTCTACCATCATGAGCGCTACGATGGGAATGGGTATCCACAGGGGTTGAAACGGGATGAAATCCCCCAGCAAGCCCAGATTCTTGCCATTGCAAACACGTATGCCGACCTCACTGGTCCAAACTTTGAGTCCAAACAGTATTCCGAGTCGGAAGCCAAGGCTTTCTTACGCAGAAAGGCCAACACCACCTTCAATCCTGAGTTGGTCGAGTTCTTCATTACCAAAGTCCTTGACAAGATGGAAAGCTGACCTACCATGAAGGGATGGAACCACACACGCAACTGATATCACTCCTCAAGGAGATGATAGCTACTCCCAGCCTTTCAGGAGCAGAAGGGAACTTGGTGGACTTGCTTGTTCACGCTTGCAAGGAGCTTGGCTTTGATGAGATGCACATCGACCGCTA
>JAAYQY010000434.1 GCA_012519125.1 Spirochaetales bacterium | reverse complement strand
TGGGCAAGGGCAAGGGCAAGTCCCCCTCCGGCTGAGTCCCCACCCAGGGCAAGGTGCTCTTCAGGAAAGCTGGCTGCAAACCGACACAACAGGGGAAGCACCTCGCTTGCCCCCTGATGGGGAGCCTTGGGATAGATCGGGACGACGATGGTGCAGGAGGAGAGCTTGGCCAAACGCTGCAGGAAGAACCAATGGGCGAAGTAGGGTTGTTCCACATAGGCCCCTCCATGCAGATAGAGCAGCGTCTTGTTTGTCTTTCCCCCTGTGAAGGTGAAGACCTGCATACCCTCAAATGACGACTCCTCAATGTTTGCAAACCGTTGCAAGGCCAAAGGGATGGAGTAGGGCTGGCTGCTGATGGCTGCCAACTGGTCCAGGCTTTTTCGGATGGGAATGAGGCTCTGCTTGATCATCAGGGTGAGCAGTCGTTCGCTCATATAGCTTGCTGCACTGCGCTGCTCGCGAATCCTGATGATAAGGACAAAGAGGACGAGCGCAAAGGTGACTGCGATGAGCAGCAAGCTTTCTGTGGTCATACGATGAACAGCACCAGGATTGCTTGGTTGAAAAGATGGGTCAAGGCATGGGCGATCATGGCGTATTGAAGACCAAGTTTCAGGTACAGCAGGCCGAAAAGCCAACCAAGCAGACCGTTCAGTACCAGTGAGCGCACCACCAACAAGGTGGTCAGCCCACCGAAGGCCACCTCGGTTGCCGGCAAGTGGCCGAGGGCGAAAAGCAAGGCCGCCGCGACATTGGCAATATGGTAGAAGAGGGGCCGAATGGGTGCATCGCCTCGCTTCGCATCCAGAAGCTTGTCCATGAGGAAGACCAGCAGGGAGAGGAAGAAGAGACGCAGCATGATCTCCTCTATGACGCCGCCGTAAAGCATTGCGAAGAGGAGGGCCGGAAGGGAGAAGGCCTCCCTGGTATAGGCTGCCTGTATCTGGGGGATGTGAGGGGCGAAGAGATAGAGATCGCTGAGCATGACAAGGGCACACACAAAGCCTGCAAGGATGGCGTGCAGTGCCTTCTTTTTCTCAAGAAACCCTACAGGGGCAAGGTTGACTCGCTCGCTGAGCACATACCCAAGATAGCCAAGAACCAAGGTGTATATCCCTGCTATCTGGATGAGGGAACTGAGGACCAGTACGTAAGCTGGAGCTTCCACCCCCATCTGCTGCATTGCTCGCATGTTTGTGAACGCAAGATACACACTTGTTGCCACTCCCACAGGAAAGGCCAGAAGCGAGAAACGTACGGCTTTTCGATTCAACTGCATAGTAGCCCCCTTCAGCTACTGTACACGTTGCAAAATATGCTGGCAAGAGAGGGAAGAGCTGCTTCCCCCTCTTGTTCAACTTTCTTCTTTACTCGAAGGTAAAGGCTTCAAGAGCACCTTCATAATCATAACTGTAGATGTCGTTGCGATCCTCGCCGATGAACGCTTGTCTCTTTTGCAACATCTTCACGTTCACCACACCTCCAGCATTGAGGGAGAGCAAACCCTTGTGTGCTGCCGCACTTGCTATGCTGCTGTCAAAGGTATAGGGGTCTGAACCAAAGACATCCTGTGCCAAAGAATCGGACGGAATGCGGACACGCATCTTCTCTCCCGGTTCAAGGCCAAGATCTGCCGCAGTGGTCAGGTAGGAGATTTCAATAGGTTCGAGTTTCTCCCTGCCGATGGGCCTTCCACTCTTGTCCACAAAGACAAAGCTCAGGGGCCACGATCCATAGGCTGCTGAAGAGACGCCGTTGAGCAAAAGACCACCGTAGTACTGTCGGCCTTCTGTCACTTCAATGGTGACTTCTCCTCCCTTTGCAAAGGTTATCAAGCCCATGTGCACTGCTGCTGTTCCAATGCTGCTGTCGGTGGTGTAGACTCCCACACCCCACACCCCTGAAGCGTACCCATGCGGTGGAAGGCTCAAGGTTATCGTGTCTCCGACACGATTGGAGAAATCCTCTGCGTTGCGCTCCCAAGCGATGAGGGTTGGTTGCTCCAAATCCGGCTTTTCAACCACCTCTGCCTCTTCAACTTCCACCTCAGCACTCTGTTTGGAGTATTCCAGATAGAGACTTGGGCCTCCAGGGCCGATTTCGAGAGCACCGGACGTACAACCCGTCAACAGTACAATCAGCATAAGAAATGCAGAAAAGAGACGCGTATGTTTCATTGCTACCCCCTTGTGTGTGTTTGGGGCTGTGGTGCAACGTGTTGTCAGGACATGTTATACCAATCCCCAACAATCTTTTCTCTGGGTATCAGCATACGCCCAAGAACCGGGGAACGGAAGAGGAGGGCTCCCCCTATTTGCGAAAATGAGACTTGATTCCTTTCTCTCTTTGTCCCACACTTGCGCTAGGAGTGAAATCATGGAACTGCTGAAGCATCCCAATCCGACGGTCTTGCGTCTGGTCGAGTACCTAACCATCCTCTGCAAAGGAACGACAGAGAAGAGCACCTATGAGGCCTATGCCGATAGCTTGGAGCGTGCCACCCCCTTTGAAGTGAACAGCGCCCTCGACGCCGTGCTTTCGCAGGCCGAGGATGTCGCAACCCTTGCAGTCCCGGTGGCCCGGTTCATCCGTTCCTTGGGCAAGGCCCTGGAAGCGTATCCCCTGCCCACCTATCCAGAAGGCTCCTTGCTTTCCGGCTTGGAAGCGGAGAATGAGGAGATTGGCGTGGTGACACGCAGGATGCAGGAGTTGGGGAAACAGCTCCAGAAGGAGAACGATGCGGACATCTCTGAGCTGAAAGAGCTTGCAGCCTCATGCTCGTTGGTTCGTGAGCACTATGTGCGCCTGCAGAATGAACTTTTCCCGCTCTTTGAACAGAGCAACGCTGAGCATGCATGCGTGAAGCTGATGTGGTCGATCCAAGATACAGCCCTCTCCTATCAGAAGGAGGTAGCTGCGTTCAGTGCACATGATGTCACCTCGTTCTGGAAAGTCTTCAGCCAGTTTTATTTTCATGTGGAAGTGCTTCGCTATCGTGAGCACTATATTTTGTATCCCGTTGCGTTCCGCTCTCTTGCTCCCCTTGCAGCATTACAAAAGCGCGTGGCCACCAATGGGGTGTTCTCTTCGCTTACCGGGAGCCTGGCCCAAGAAGAGCTTGAACAGATTTTCTCCCTGCTTCCTCTGGACGTTGCATTCATTGACAACGAAGATCGGGTGAAATTCTATTCCGATCCCCCTCACCGTATCTTTCCCAGGAGTCCACAGGTCATCGGAAGGCTCGTACAGAACTGCCACCCGCCCAAAAGCGTTGGCACAGTCCAGGCCATCCTCGACTCCTTCAAAGAAGGAAGGGAGGATACTGCCGAGTTTTATCTGACGATGAGAGGGAAGTTCGTCCACATCCAGTACTACGCGGTGCGTAGTATGGATGGTTCATATCTAGGTACCTTGGAGGTGACCCAGGATGCTACTCACCTCAGGAATCTGAGCGGTGAGAAACGTTTATTGTAGCAAGATAGGATTCTATTAAGGAAGAGCAGAAGTTCTCCTCTGCTTTGAGGATGCTCATTTCACGCACTGCATTTTCAGCAGAGTCTGATGCATGAGCTGCGTTGACTCGGATGTTGGAGCCGAATTCTCTACGAATTGTTCCCGCTGCAGCCTTGTTCGGATCGGTTGCGCCCAAAATGGTACGGATCTTCTGCACTGCATCCTTGCCCTCATAGACAAGCACCATGCACTTGACCAGACCGGGCTTATCCAGATCCTCAGCTTTGCAATCGCTGGGTTTGATGCCTGCCATGAACTCTACGATGCGCTCAAACTGCTCTTCGCTGTACATGTCGCCGAAGCTGTTGGTCAGGATGTCCTGCAGCTGTACATTCAGATGCACGTTGAACTCATGCTCGAGCAATTCACGAGCCTGCATGCCATAGATGGGAGCCAACTTTGCTTTCAAGCCATCCTTGGTGGGTCCGTAGAACTGCAGGGCCTGGCTTACGGACATTTTCAGCACCTTGATGCCCACGATTCTCAGACCGCTGCGGGAGAACATGTCGATGATCATGCCTGGGCGGGAGGAAGCATACTTCCAGTTGTCCGGTTTGATGATGACCAAGGTCCGCTCGACGTCGGCATAGTACTCTGCAGGCCTGTTGACGATGATGTTGCTCTGTTTGCCAAGCCAACTGTTCAAGAGATTGAGGGTTGCATCCGCCTCCTCTTGGGTCTGGGCTGTGATGACTGCAGGCTCAAAGTAGCGAATCTGGTTCTGGCTTTCATCGGTGAAGATCAGGTCGGCGTACGTGTCACGGATTGATTCCCCGATCACGGTTTCCACACTGCTTGTCTCCTTCTGGAAGGATCCTACTACGTTTGCAAGTTGTTCGGTGGGATTCTCACCCTTGAACAGAAGCAGCATGGACCGATGGCGAACTCCGCCGGACGGGCCCATGCTCTGCTCGATGTAGGAGGAGAGCAGGTCGGATATCTTGAAACCTTCAACTTTCTTGCGGTTCTTGATGACGCTTGCGTACGCTTGGGCTATGTGTTGGTCCATGGCGATCATCTGTACGCCAACGAGCTCCAAGGAAATACGGGAGAGAAGTCTGGAGAGAACCCCACCGGTCCTGCTTTTCGCGACCGTATAGGGGGTGACCAGAACATACGATAAGGACTGTTCCATGAGCAGCCTCCTTCTAAGATGTCTGTATGACGTATCCTACAAGGCGATGACGGCTTTTGTCCATCGGGTTACGGGGAAAGGAACTAAAATACTTCGATTTGGCAGGATTTCATCGTTTCCAAAGCTGCAAGGTGACGCTCCTTGGTTGAACCTGCACAACTGGAGCTGAGAACCCTCACCGACAGTTCAGGCCGCATCGCCTTGATGAGCAGGGCATTCGATACCACACAGATATCGGTGCACAAGCCGACAAGCACCACCTGTTTCAGGTCCTTGAGGCTTGCAATCCAGGAGGCGAGGGGGACCGAACCGAATGTCGGTTTTTCAAAAGCCTTGGCACTTTTAAGCAGCTCTTCCAGCTCATCTACAAGCTGATGTCCTTCAGTGCCGGCGATGCAGTGTTCGACCGGAAGGGACTTTCCCTCGCTGGTGTTCAAATAGTCACTGCCATGGGTATCCAGGGTATAGGCAAGCATGCCATCCCAGTCGAGGATGACCTTACGTACCCGAGGAACAACCGCACGTGCCTCAGCTGTGCCGAGGCTGCCGCTTACAAAGTCATTTTGCATGTCTATGATGACAAGCAGCTTGTCAGAACGAGGTTTTGAAGAGTCCGTGGACATTGCAGTAGGCATATACATCTCCATGATCCTTGTCGGTGAACACCGCAGTTGCGCTGCTCCCGCTCCTGATATCGCTTCGCCGCACCGTCTGCTTGGTTACAAACAGGATGCAGGTGATCTGGTGCTCAGCACTCTGTGGGTGGGGCTTCGAGCCCACTTCCACATACAAGAGGCCGTTACGGTGTTTGAGCAGCGGCTGATGATACTCATCGCCCTCCCCATCCTTCTTGCTGACCAGCAATTCCATGCTCTGCCCACAGCAGGTCAGTGAGTGACCCCCGTTGTCGATGAGCTCAACCAGGGAATTGCAGACCGGGCATCGGTAGAAAAGCAGTTTCTTCGCCATACATTCTCCTCCTCCTAAGGGTACTAAGGTTCTGTCAAAGAGGGAAGGGGCTGATAGTGTACCCAATCTTACTGACTATTCATGGTCTTTGCATACTTTTCTCATACATTAGGCGTAGCGTAAGGCCATCAACGTTCCCACTATGGAGGAAACACATGAAAAAAGTATTGATGGTCACCATGATCTCGCTTGCCCTTGCCAGTTTGTTTGCTGGGGGAAAGAGCGAACAAAGCACACCCGTTGTAAACAGTTTCGCGTGGGTCGAAGAGGGTACTATCCACGGTCTTCCGATGGTCAACCCCCTCAAGGTGACGGGAAATATCATCACTGCAGGAAGCAGCACCGTCTATCCGCTCTCCGAGCGCATGGCCGAGCGCTTCAAGGAAGAGGGGTACAGTGGGGTAATCACCATTGATTCCATCGGAAGCGGTGCCGGATTCGAACGATTCACGGTTGCTGGTGAAACCGATATAGCCAATGCAAGCAGAGCGATCAAGGCCAAGGAAATTGATGCAGCGAAAACAATCGGCAGGACGCCGCTTGAATTCCGTGTCGGTACCGATGCCCTGGCGGTAGTGGTGAGCAAGGCGAACACCTTCGCCAAG